>JAXHUR010000056.1:0-12834 GCA_034189505.1 Thermodesulfobacteriota bacterium
GCCTACCCCTCACGCAAAGAACGATCGAGGAAGTAGAACAGGGGCTCGAGCAGGTAGCCCAGGACGGTGCGCTGGTCGGTGGTGATGAAGCACACGGCGGGCATGCCGGGGGAGAGGTGAATCTGCTCCTTCTCGAGAGCTGCGGGGTTGACACGCACGTGAACCAGGTAATAGGGGCGGGCGTTGGTGCGTTCATCCATGAGCTGGTCGGCGGAGACGTAGGTCACTTCGCCGTCGACGGGGGAAACCTCGCGACGGTTGAAGGCGGTGAGCTGCACCTTGGCGGGCTGACCGGGACGCACCTTGGTGATGTCTTCGGGCTTGATGCGCGACTCAACGATAAGTTCGGCGCCTTCAGGGACGATCTCCATAATGGGCTGGCCGGGGCGTATCACGCCGGCGCCTTCGGAGTGGACCTGCAGGTTGATGACTTCGCCGGCGATGGGGGCGCGGATCTCGAGCCGCACGCGGGTGTCGAGGGCGGGGCGCAGCTTTTCGCGCAGAGCGAAGATTTCGTCGCTGACCTCGGAGAGGCGGGTGGCGGCCTGGGTGCGGTAGCGGTTTTTGAGATCGACCCGCTGCAGTTTGAGTTCCTCGATGCGCTGGCGGGTTTCGGCGATCGTCTGGCGCAGCCTGCCGCGGTCACCTTCGCGCTCGGCGAGGCGGCGGCGCAGCTCGAGCACCTGGCTCATATCGATGTAGCGCCCCTCGAGCAAGGTTTCTTTAGCTTCGACCTCTTCCTGCAGAGCGGCGATAATGCGGCTGTTGGCTTCAAACTCCTCTTCGGCGCCGATGATCTTCTCCTCGAGCTGGCGGATCTGGCTCTGGATCAGGTCGAGCTTGCCCAACAGATCGGTGCGCTGGGAGGTGAAGATGTCGCGTTCTTTCTTGAGGATGGCGGCGACTTCCGGATCTTCGCTGCGAGCGGTCAGCTCCTCCGGCCATTCGATGCTCTCTTCCAGGCTGCTTTCGGCAAGCAGGCGCGCCTGCTGCGCCAGTTTGGCGGTGAGCTGGCCGCGCAGCATATCGACGGAGGCGACGGCGGCCTCGCTTTTGAGCCGGATCAGCAGCTGACCCGGCTTGACTTTGCTGCCTTCGCGCACGTAAATCTCGTCGACCATGCCGCCTTCGAGGTGCTGCACGGTCTTGCGCTCCTGGGTCACCTTGACGGAGCCTGGGGCGATGACCGCGCCGGAGAAGGGGGAGAGCGCGGCCCAGGTGCCGAGCCCCCCAAAAAAGAGCGCGATGACGATCAAGCCGGCGAGAATGATACGCCGGGGGTTGGTTTCAAATTCTTTCTCCTGCGGCTCGACCGCGGAATTTTCAGCAGGCTTTTCACTCATAAACTATGGTCTCCGAAGGCTTCGGCCTCTCTGTGTGCTCGTTTTACGGTTTACAACTGTTCGGCATGGGGAGCACGATGCCTCGCGCTATTGTTTGCCCTGATCGCTTTTGACAGGCACAACTCGACCAAGGGCCTGCCCTCCCTGAGGGGCGGCGGGGACCGCCTGCTGCACCGGGCGCGCCTGCTGGGGCTGCTGGCGCTGGGTAAGGCGGGCGAGCACCTCTTGGCGCGGGCCGAACATGGCCATCTGCCCGTCGGAGAGCATGAGGATCTTGTCGACGGACGAGAGGATGGCAGGCTTGTGGGTGACGACGATGATCGTGGCCTTGCGCTGCTTGAGTTGGAGCAGCGCGCGAAGCAGGGCGGCCTCGCCCACATCGTCGAGATTGGAGTTGGGCTCGTCGAGGATGACCAGCTTAGGCTCGCCGTAAAGAGCGCGAGCCAGGCCGATGCGCTGGCGCTGGCCGCCGGAGAGGTTGCGGCCGGCTTCGCCGATATCGGTATCGTAGCCCTTGGGCAGACTGAGGATCAACTCGTGGACGCCCGCCATTTTGGCGGCGGCGACAACCTTTTCGGAATCCGGCTCGCTGAGACGGGCGATGTTGGCGCTGACGGTTCCGGGAAAAAGCTCGACATCCTGAGGAAGATACCCGATATGGGGACCGAGTTTTTCACTCTCCCATTCAAAGACGTCGGCGCCGTCAAGGCGCACCTTTCCGCCCATCGAGGGCCAGAGGCCGAGGATGACCCGGCACAGGGTGGTCTTGCCGGCGGCGCTGGGGCCGATCAGAGCCATGAAATCACCGGGTTCGAGGGTAAAAGTGATATTGCGCAGGATGAATTTGCCCTCGACGGCGACGGAGGCCCCTTCGACGGCGAGTTTGCCGGTGGGGGCCGGCAGGTCGAGGGTCGGGCGCTTCTGGATGGCCTGCATAACGGCGTTGAGGCGGCGGTAGGCGCCGCGGGCCTCGACGGTCATCTTCCAGGTGGCCATGGCCTGATCAATCGGCGCCAGAGCGCGCCCCATGATAATGGAGGCGGCGATAATCATGCCGGCGGTGCCCTCGCCCTGAAGCACCAGGTAGGCGCCGACGCCGTAGATGATGACCTGCATGGACTGGCGCAGGCTCTTGGAGATCGACTGCAGAACACCGGCGTTATCGCTGGCCTCGGTCTGCAGGTGAATCACTTCATTGTTTTTCTTGCCCCAGGTGTCGATGAGACCGGGGAGCATCCCCATGCTGTTGACCACCTCGGCGTTGCGCAGGCCGACGCTGACAAGGTTCTGGCCCTGGCCGTTGGCGGCCGTGGCATCGTTGAGACGCCTGCGTGTGGTGAATTCCTGGGCCAGACCGAGGATCAGAGTGATGAGAGCACCGGCGGTGGCCGTCATGCCGAGCACCGGGTGCAGGAGATAGATGATCACCAGGCTGATGGGAATCCAGGGGGCGTCGAAGATGAAGAAGATGGCGTTGCCGCCGAAGTAATTGCGCAGGGTGCTCACGTCGCGCAGCCCCTGGCTGTAGCCGTGGCGCTTGAGCCGAGCGGCGTCGCGCACCATCTCTTCGAAGACGGGGCGGCTCAGGGAGCGGTCCATGTCGACCCCGGCTCGCACCAGCAGGCGCGAACGCAGGAAATCGAGCAGGGCGCTGATGGCGTAGGCGAACAGGGCGCCGACGGTCAGGGTCGTCAGCGTCTCCATGCTGTAGCTGGTGAGCACCTTGTCGTAGATGGCCATCATGTAGATGGGGAAGGTGAGCTGCAGCAGGTTGATGAACAGACTGAAGAGCCCGGCGAAGATAAAGAATTTTTTCCACTTTTTAAAGAATTCTTTCACGTTGGATCTCTTTTCGGGGCCGGCGGTTGAAAGCACCGGTCAGTGTTTTTTATTTTATTGCTCCCCAGCGGGGAGTTCGCTGGATCAGAATCTCAACCCCGCGTTGCGCTCGCCCATGGCGTAGAGGAGGTTGGCGAGGGCGGTCTGGTAATCGGCACGAGCCTGACTGAGGTTGATCTGGGCGCGGGTGAGGCGCTCCTGTGCATCGAGCAACTCGATGATGGTCCCGACACGGGATTCGAAACGCTTCTGGGCTCGCTCGTGAGTTTCGCTGGCCAACTCCAGGCCTGATTCGGCGGCATCGATGCGCTCGCGCGCTTCGGTCATGCTCTGGTACGAAGTCTCCACCTGGGCGCGCACCTGATCGCGGGTATCTCGCAGGGCGGCGCGCAGGCGGCCGATTTCGGCGCTGGCGCGGCGGTATTCAAAGTGGGTGCGAGTGCCTTCAAACAGGCGCCATTCGAGATTGACGCCGGCGGTCCAGTAATTGCTGCTATAGTCGCGGTCAATGGTCGCTCCGGTGATGCTGCGGCCGGGGTCGGGATAATCTCGTTCCTGATGGATATAGCCGGCCTGAAGGTCAATTTTGGGCCAGTAACGCCCGGTCACCATTTTGGCCTGCTTTTCAGCCATGGCGAGGCTCTTGCGCGCCACTTTCAGATCGGCGCGCAACTGTTCTGCGCGAGCGAGGCATTGATCGACAGTCCAGGGTAAAACCATGCTCAAATCGCGAAGGTCGCCTTCGTAATGGGTGGGCGACCGGGCAGGCAGACCGAGCAGTGCATTGAGATTGACACGCAGGTTGGCCACTTCGATGCGGGCCTGGCTCAGTCGCTGGCGGGTATCGGCCAGATCGGATTCGGCCTGGAGCACGTCAACGTAAGGCGCGAGGCGTACTCCGGCAAAGGCTTTTGCGGCTTCGACACCGGCCTGCAGCCGCTCGAGGGCGTCTTCCAATGCGCTGACCTCACCGCGGGCCTTGAGCAGATCGAAGAAAAAGGTCTGGACATCGAGAATCAGCCGGGCTTCCACCGATCCCTTTTCAGCCTGCGCCATCTCTTCGTTGAGCTGTGCTTTCTGATGCCCGTTGAGCAGTTCCATGCCGGCGAAAAGGGTCTGATTGGCACGCAGCGCCAGGGTGTCCTGGTGCTGATCGATGTAATCGACATCGACCTGGCCTGAGGCGGAGATGCTGTTGATGTAGGTGCGCCCGGCGGACAGGGTGAGCGAGGGGAGCATGCGGCCGCGGGCGATGCCGACTTCGGCGCCGGCGCCCTCGAGGGCGTAATGAGCCGCTTCAACACGCGGATTGGCGCGCAGCGCCTGCTCGACGCTTTCGGCCAGAGTATAGCGGATGCCGGGGGCCGAGGGGGGTTCACTTTCAGAATTCCCGGCCCACAGAGAACCCGGAATCGCGAGGGTCAACAGCACACATAAAACGATGAAAATCCGCCGAACCGCACAACAGCAACGGCACCGGACGGATCCTGTGGACGAAAGCACCATGAACCTGTTACTCTTCTCTTCTCTGCGCTCCGGCATTCCATGGGGCTGATCGTTGCGAACAAAACCAAGGAACCCCGATTTCACGCGCCGGGTTGAATGCTCTGGGGCGTTAAACTCAATGCAAATTCACAATATTTCATAATCTTGAAAGAAAAGCAACCGTTCGATTCTGTCGAATAAATCCTCTCCCAAAAGACCGGCCGCGGAAAGCAGACCATTGATCGACATTCTTCTTTCCACATATAACGGAACCGAATTTCTCGAAGACCAGGTGTCGTCGCTTTTCAGTCAGAATTGCAAAAATTGGACCCTGCTGGTCCGCGATGACGGCTCAACGGATGAGACGGTTGCGACACTGGGCAGGCTCTGCAGCCGTTCGCGGACCCGCCTGACTGCCGATGCTGAAAATCTGGGGCCCTGCCGGAGCTTCGAGCGGCTTCTAAAACAAAGCTCTGCGCCCTACTGCATGTTCTGTGATCAGGACGACGTGTGGCTGCCGGACAAAATCGAGAAGTCGCTTGCACTCATGCATGAAATGGAACGCAGGTGGGGGAACGACACTCCGATCCTCATCCATAGCGACCTGCAGGTGGTGGACCGCCATCTGCAACCCCTTGCACCCTCATTCTGGCGGCATCAGGGGATCGAGCCCGAGAGGCGCGAAACATTCAATCGGCTGCTGGTGCAGAATGTGGTGACCGGCTGCACCGTCATGATCAATGCGCCGCTCAGGCAGATCGCCCTGCCCTTTGCGGCCGAGACCCTCATGCATGACTGGTGGCTGGCACTCACAGCCGCCGCGTTCGGGAGGATCGGACGCCTGAATGAACCGACGGTGCTTTACCGGCAGCATGGCGGCAATGAAGTCGGGGCCAAGCGCTGGGGGCCGCGACTGATCTGGAGGCGGCTGAACCGGTGGAGCAGTGAGGTCGAGGAGGCCACTGGTCGGACACAGAGACAGGCGGCGGCCTTCAACCGAAGGTTCGGCACGCAATTGACGGAAGATCAGCGTGAAGTGCTGGCCTTTTTCACCGGCGCCGAACATCATCATTATCTCAGCAATGCACGCGGCGTGTTGCGCCATCGCTTGTTCAAGGCAGGCTGGCTGCGCACCCTCGGGTTGATCGCGAGCCTTTAAATGATGGCGTCGCAAAAAATCCGCCCTACGGCGTTACGGCGTTTTTTCTGGACCTCGACATACCTGATGTATGCCTTCGCCCCTGAAAAATCACCAAGCCTTGCAGGACGAAATTTTTGCTTAGCCATCTTCTGAATTTTTCGAGTGCATCTTTAAAAGAAAGTGAAAGTTCGGGGATGAGCGAAGGAAGAAAAACCGTACTCAGCGGCGATGGCGCCCCTGCCCCCCTGTGCGTGGTGATGGTGAGCTACTTTACGGGAGAGATTCTTTTCACTGCCATGGAGGCTGTGCTGCGGGAAGAAGTCGTGGCGCGGCTGGTGCTGGTGGACAATGGCAACCCCCCCGGGGTACAGAAGCGGCTGCGAGAGACGGCCGCCTCCGACCCGCGCATCGAGCTGATCACCGGCCAGGGCAATGCGGGATTTGCCCGGGGGTGCAATCTGGGCGCTGAAAAGGCCCGGCAACCGCTGCTGCTTCTACTCAACCCGGACTGCGTGCCGGTGGGCGGTGAAATTCGGGAGTTGGTGGATGCGGCGCGGGGGTTGACAGGGGACTGGCTGCTGGGACCGCGCCTGATGGGGGGCGACGGGCGCGAACAGGCAGGCAGTCGCCGCAACGCGCTGACTCCGGCCACCCTGGTGGCAGAGGGAACCGGCATTTATCGCCTGCGGCCAGGCTGCCGGCGTTTCAATCTGCACCAGGAGCCCCTGCCGGAAGAGATGACCGAGGTTGCGGTCATCAGCGGCGCCTGCATGCTGATGCCACTCGAAAGCTACCTCCGCATGGGGGGCATGGACGAGGGGTATTTTCTGCATGTGGAGGACATTGATTTCTGTCTGCGGTTCCGACAGGCCGGGGGGAAGGTGTGGTTCTGCCCGCAAGTGGAACTGGCGCACCGCAAAGGTTCCAGCGAAGCGCCCTCGCGCATGGTTGAGCGCCATAAAATGCAGGGGTTTCTGCGCTATTTCAGGCAGCATTTTTTCGACGATACGCCCTTCCCTCTGCGTGCGCTGACGGTGAGCCTGGTCTGGCTCAAGTACCTGGGAAGCTGCGCGGCGAGCCTTGCCCCAGCCTGGCGGCAGCGTCAATCCCCTTCCTCCAAAGATTGAAGAAGTTGCCGGAAGTCCGGCGAAAAGGGGCGTGGCTGGTAGCCAAAGTCGGCACGGGCAGGCGCCAGGTCGAAAACCAGATCCTGGTTCATGCGCTGAAAAAGAGACGGACGATAAGGAGTGGGGCGAAGCGCATTGAACAAGCGGAGGGCCAATCCGGCCAGGCGCGGCGGCAGGGGCAGAATACGGGCGGGGCGATCCAGGGCCTGGAAGATACGCTGAACCATGGCGAGATAGGTCAGGATTTCTCCCCCGCCGAGATTGTAGATTCCGCTTGGCGCCCTGGCGTTTTCCAGCACCGCGAGAACCACCGAGGCGAGATCTGCGGCATGGACGGGCTGACGGAGGCCGTTGCCGGGGTGCGCGACGGGGAAAAAACCGTAGCGCAGAATAAAGCGGGCGACGGCGGTGACGTTGCCGTCCCGGAGGCCATCGTATATGAGGGTCGGCCGGAAGATGGTCCAGGGGATTGCCTGTTCGTTGCAGTACCGGGCAATGGCTTCTTCTCCGGAGCGCAGATCCTCGGCAAGTTTTCGTTCTGCCGCGTCGCTGCCGCCGGCTTTACTCTCCGCGCTGGTGGAGCTGAAGACGATCATGCGGCGGGGCGCGCGCAGGCGGGGCAATAAGCGGGCGAACAACCAGATGGGCATGCAGGAAACGACCACTGGTGCGGACGGTGAATCTTTGATTTCACTGTGTTCTTCAGCGTTTTCCTGCCGGTACCAGGAAAACGCCGCAGGAATGCTACCTGCGACAGGCTGGGTGCGGCCATAGCAGCGGCCGCTAAACCCCTTTTTCGCCAGAACCTGCATAAGTGGCTGGGCCAGAAGGCTGCCGGCACCGTAGAGGTCGAGCTGTTTTTCCATCACAAATTCACCAGAAAGACAAGCTGCAGGGGGGGGCAAAAGCACGTTCAATATTCTATTGAACCACAGGGCACACGGAGATTACAGAGGAAAATCTGAGTCGCGTGCGCCTTGCGCGTTTTTTCAAGCGCATGCGAGGAGTTTTTTTGTTAAAATGCCCCTTTTTTTGACCACAGTGAGGTGGTTGAGCAAAGTTTTGGGAACCTGAATGCACCTCGGCATGATTTTCGTTTTATCCGGTTTTTTTCTTGGCGCCGCAGGAGCCTGGGCGATCAGCCGCCTGGCACCCCGGTTGGGCTTGATCGATGAGCCGGAAAGTCGCAGCTCGCACGCCCGCCCTACCCCTCGCGGGGGCGGGATCGGCATTTGGCTCGTCGTCGCACTCGGCGGCGGGACGGGCCTGCTTTCGCCGGTGCCGGCTCTGGCCGGCTGGCTGGTGGGAATGGTGAGTCTCTGGGACGATCTGCGCCCCCTCTCCGCATGGCTGAGGCTGGCATCCCAGCTCGGTCTCGCCGCAGTTGCGCTGGTCTTTGTTTGGCAGGACCCGTCTCCCGCCATTATGTTCTGGCTGGTTCCCGGCGTCCTGTTTGTCGCCGGGACGGCGAATTTTTTCAATTTCATGGACGGTATCAACGGTATCGCTGCCTGCAGCGGGCTGGTTGCCTTCACGCTGCTGGCGCTTTTCGCTGCCCTGTCGGGTGCGGACGCGGGGATGATGTGGTTCTGTGGAGCCATGGCCGCCGCCTGCGCCGGTTTTCTGCCTTTCAATGTGCCAAAGGCGCGCGTTTTTATGGGGGACGTGGGCAGCGTGACGCTGGGTTTTCTGTTCGCCCTGTGCACCATTTCCCTGGCAGGTTCATGGCCCGATTTCGTGTGCATGGCGTTTTTTCTGTTTCCCTTTTATGCCGACACCCTGACCACCCTCTTTGT
The DNA here is from genome assembly GCA_034189505.1 of Thermodesulfobacteriota bacterium. GTDB lineage: Bacteria > Desulfobacterota > Desulfuromonadia > Desulfuromonadales > Geoalkalibacteraceae > Geoalkalibacter_A. Next base: position 8,732 of record JAXHUR010000056.1, read on the forward strand.
CCGCTGGCGCGACGGCGAAAGGCTCAGTCAGGCGCACAGGCGGCATCTTTATCAACTTCTTGCTAATGAATATGGTCTCCCACACTGGCTGGTCTGCCTGGTCTATGCTATAGTCCAATGTGTCTGCGGTTTTTTAATGTTATCTGCCTGGAGAACAGGGCCTTTTTTCCAGTTATTGTGCGTCGCGGCCGCGACGCTGCTTTTCCTGGCAGCGGCATGGCCGCTCAGACGCGCTGTTGAGGTGGGGAGGGAAGTGTGAGTTTTCTGGACCACAAGCTGCTGCCGCTGCGCAAGCCGCTGACCCGGCTGCTACAGGCCGTTATCATTGTCAGTTCGCTGAGCCTGGCCTATCTGGTCCGGTTCGATCTGAGCCTGCCCGAACCTTTTGCTTCGCGACTTTTGCATCTGATTCCCCTCGTTCTGCTGGTCAAGCTGACGGTGTTCTGGCGCGCCGGCCTTTTCCACGGCTGGTGGCGTTACGTCAGCATGTCGGACCTGATCACCATCTTCAAAGCCAATATTCTGGCTTCTCTCTTCTTTTTTCTTTTCAGCGGCCTTATTTTCCGGCTGGAGCATATCCCCCGCTCCGTGATCATTCTCGACGGCGTTTTCTGCTTCCTTCTGATGGGCGGCGTGCGCTTTTTTACGCGGGCTTTCCGGGAGAATTATTTCCCCATGCCTCATTATCGCGGCAGCGACCTGGAAGAAAGACGCATCCTCATCGTGGGCGCCGGCAGCGCCGGCCAGATGATTGCGCGGGAGATCCGGCGCAACAAGAAAATCAACCTGCGCATTATCGGATATGTGGACGACGACCCCAGAAAGAAAGGGCATCGCTTTCAGGGGATCGAGGTGCTGGGGCGCCAGGAGGACATTGAGCGTTTGTGCCACGATTACTGCATCGATGAAGTCATCATCGCCGTTGCAACCGCTTCCGGCAAAAAGATCAAGGCGATTGTCCAGCACTGCCAGCAGGCCGGCGTCAAATTCAAGACCCTGCCCGCTGTCGGCGATTTAATTGACGGACGCGCCGCGGTGCAGAACCTGCGCGAAGTCACTCTTGACGACCTGCTTGGCCGCGAAACCGTGCGCATCGAAACCAACAAAATCAAAAGTTACATCAAGGGCAAGCGGGTTCTGATTACCGGCGCCGGGGGGAGCATCGGCAGTGAGATCTGCCGGCAGGTGGCTCGCTTCGAGCCGAGTAAAATCATCCTGTTCGACAACGCGGAAACCTCCCTGTTCAACATTGAGCGGGAACTGGTGGAAAGTCATCCCGACATCCCCATTTTACCCATCGTCGGCGACGTCCGTTACCGGGCGCGGGTTGAGGCCATTTTCGACGAGACCCTGCCGGAGGTGGTCTTTCACGCTGCGGCCTACAAGCATGTGCCGATGATGGAGATCAACCCGGCGGAGGCGGTCAACAACAATGTGCGGGGTACGCAGATCGTGGCGGATGCAGCACAGGCCTTCGGCGTGCTGCATTTTGTCATGGTATCGACGGACAAGGCGGTGCGGCCGACCAATGTGATGGGGGCTTCGAAGCGGGCGGCGGAGATTTACATCCAGAGCCTGGCACAGCGCAGCAAGACCAACTTCGTGACGGTGCGCTTCGGCAACGTGCTGGGCAGCGCGGGCAGCGTGGTGCCGATCTTCCAGGAACAGATCCGCAAGGGCGGCCCGGTGAAGGTCACTCATCCCGAAGTGATGCGCTATTTCATGACGATCCCCGAAGCCACGCAGCTTGTGCTGCAGGCGGGCAGCATGGGCCGGGGGGGAGAGATCTTCCTGCTCGACATGGGGGCGCCGGTCAAGATCGTCTATCTGGCGGAAGAGTTGATCCGGTTGTCGGGGCTCAAGCCCTACGAGGATATCGATATCATTTTCACCGGTCTGCGTCCCGGAGAAAAATTATTTGAAGAGCTGTTGCTGGACAGCGAAGGAATCATGGCGACGAGCCATGAGAAGATACGTGTGGCAAAAGCCTGCCCCGTTCAGCACGAAAATCTTCTGAAAAAGCTTGAAAGACTCAACGGCTTTGCGCGGCAGATGGACCTTGAAGGCGTGATTACGGCGCTTGGTGAAATTGTACCTGAATACCGCCCCGAAAGCCGCAGGGGCACCGGGGATCGTGCGATATTGTGGAAATCGCGCGTGCGTTCCGCTGCAGGAAGTGACAACGTGGTGCACCTTCCGAAGCCTCGGGAACGCTCCGAGAAAGTGACGGTTTAAAAGAAAACCTGTGGGACTTATGGGACATATAGGACGGATGCCCCCTGTGTCAGGATAGTTGTCGCCTCTCGTGTCCTCTGTGACTCAGTGGTTCACGGGTTAATGGATTTTGCCTGCATGACTCGAAGCCACTCGGTCATGAGTTCGGCGTAGCTCTGCAGGTGCGAGAAAATGCGCTTTGCCAGCTCTTCATTGTAGGTGTGAACCGTTAAGTTGCGATCATCAACCAATTCCAGCGCCAGGCGTGCCTGGCCATCCGTCAATATCCCGACCTGAAGACAGGCGCGTACCACGCCTTTGGGAGAACCCTGCTCCAGTCCTTCCGTTTCCCGAAGATACAACTGAGCGGCCTTCCATACCGCTTCAAAGGAATATTCAAACCGTTGAATGGCCGCGTCACGAACAATATCGTCGACGTTTTTTGCCAAGGGCAGATCCAGCAAACTCCGCAAGGCCTTTTCGGCGACGTTCAGTCGTTCTTTCAGGCGGTCCATGGTATCCCCTCTTTAAGGACTCTCTGCCGGAACGGCGCGTCGGTTTGCGACAAATCCACAAGGTCCACAGGGTAGGGCACATTGCTGTTCTCGATCTCTTCTCGAATGCGGCTGAGCAGGCCCGCGGGCAGCGGCTCTTGCGGCAGAACCGCGACGTCGATATCCGACGCTCTTACGGCGTGCCCTGTCGCATGGGAGCCGAAGAGAAAGACCTGGACAGGATATTCCCCCAAGGCTGCCATAATGATTTGCCGGATTTTACTCAAGTCCTGTTCAGAAGCCAAAAACGCCTCCTGATCGAAAGGCTAAGGGACGCGAAGACCTTAAAGACTTTAACCTTTTCGGTTTTGAGCTTTTGACCTTATCTGCGTACATCTGCGCTTATCTGCGTTCAAAAAAATGACTTTAAAGATCTTAAAATCCTGGTGAACGCGGATAAAGGCGGATTCTCGCAGATAGGAACCCAATTATCCAGTCTTGAGTCTATCCCCCAAAATCATCAAACTCCGGCAGCTAGTTTTTCAGGTAGCAGTCCAAGAACATGCTCGAAAATCTCCCGCGCCGCACAAAATGCTTCTTGAAATTCATCTGCTTCCGGTTCCAGATATTCTCCGGGATATCGAAAGACAACCGCTAAGGGCGTCAGGATGCGCCCAGCTTCGCGCAATTGAAAAAAGTCTTCAGCAATCCTGGCTGATTGGCATATTAGGACATCCAGATCATGCGTTTTTTCAAAACGCACATCATGATAGACAAGAAAACCCTTTATTGCCTTTTCTGCAGCTTGCTGACAATGATATGCGGCGGTATCCAAAAGAGGTGCCGTACCTTGCGCCAGTTGTTGGGCGGAGAGCAAATCACGTCTGGCCTTGATAAGCCATCCCTTGGTGAGTTCGGCTTTAATGTCGTTCATAAAGAACCCTGCCTTTTTCCATGACCTGACTTTCAAGGGATGCGTGAACGCTGCGATATTTATCTACTTCGCGGCGCGTTCTCACCAGGACGTCTTTTGAAACGTTCATTCCTTCCAGGCAGGCCAGAGCGCGGCGCATTCTTGCCAACGGCCGCTCAGTGCTGTCAGACACAACAACAAACAGGTCGATATCGCTGTCTTCGGTGGGTGTCCCCCAGACATGTGAGCCGAAAAGAATCACTTGCTCAGGATCGAGAGCGGAGACCAATCTACGGGTCATTTCGTTCAACATTTTCTCGTCGACTCTCTTCATGCAGACACCTCTGGAGATATTGTCTTCTCCGCACACCTTGCCGTCGAACCTACTCTGCGTACATCTGCGCTTATCTGCGTTCAAGAGAAAAAGACTTTAAGATCTTAAAATCCTTTTGAACGCAGATAAAGGCGGATTCTCGCGGATG
>JAXHUR010000056.1:12934-16175 GCA_034189505.1 Thermodesulfobacteriota bacterium
ACCTTTTAAACGCGACACGCATTAACAAACATCAACCGCCCAAAAATCATAGATTTTCCAGAAAACAACTGATTTCATCGTAGATTGCTTTTACGGCTTGCCAATACCGCGCTATGTCGCTCGGCAAAGGACGGCCATGAGGCAACAGGCCCAGGTCCGAAGGATAGCGGGCTTCAAGGTAAACCGTACTCAATTCGCCAAGAACGTCTCCATCACATTGGACAGCAAAGCAACCCTGGACCAACTCGTTTAGTCGGACAAGATCATGAGTGCGTGGCACTTTTTGCCCATGTGCTTCCAATACCGCCTTAAGACTTTTTTCGGCACATTGCTGGGCGTGGAAAGCAGCGATACTGGTCAAGTCGCCGTCATCGGCGAGCTTTTCGACAGCGAGCAAATCTTCACGGGCCTTGGCCAACCATTCGTGCGCAGCGGCATTCACAGTAGCTCTTGCCCTCCCTCTCTAAGTTCTCGACTGAACGAGCTGTTGATCTCTATAAATTTCTGCCACTCCTTTTTGCTGTAAACCAAAAGGTCGAGCGGCACGTCCCGGTTTATATCAGCCACGCACTTTCGTACTTTTAATACGTTCTGCATCCTTTCGGCAAATGTGGTGGGCAGCGTCTCGTCATCAAGCACTACCACCAGATCGATATCACTGTCGGCATCAGGTGTACCCCAAGCGTGAGACCCAAAAAGAATGACCTTATGAGGCCGTAAATGCCTGAGTCTGTTTTTTAAACGGTCAATTATTTCTTCATGCTCAGGGTTCATCTGAACCTCCATCATGGTGAACACAGATGAAAAAAGTTAAATCCCTGGAATACTTATCAAAAACCTTCAGAATCTTTGACCCTTACTGCGAGTTATTGATGAGTTTGTGCTTTTGACCTCATCCGCGTGCATCTGCGCTTATCTGCGTTCAAGAAAATGACTTTAAAGATCTTAAAATCCTTTTGAACGCAGATAAAGGCGGATTCTCGCGGATGAAACCTTTAAAATAAAAAATTAGACCTTACTATGAGCCGCCTTACCCTGTGACTCAGTGGTTTTTGACCTTTACTCTCGCATTTATTGCTTTTTCCTTTTTTCCAACCGCCTCGGATTACGTCGGGTGTGAAACACGGCATAAACCAAGATGTCACCTTGAGCCTGCGCAAAAAAAATGGCGTAAGGAAACCGCTTTATCAAGGTTCTGCGTACAGGTCCATGGACAAGGGGAAAAAGCTGCGGCGCGCGAGAGATTCTTGCCAGGGCCTCATCGACACAGCGCATGAACTCATGGTCGAGTCCTTCGGCTTGCTTGCGATACCAGTGTGCAGCGTCCATAAGTTCGCTCTCGGCTTCTGGCAAAAACCGCATGCGCATCAGCGGCCACCACGTCGATAATCTTCCTTGATTTCATTCCAGCACCGGCATTCCCCAGGGCCAGCTTCATAGGATTTGATCCTGCGGTCAAGCTCTGCGTGCTGCTCATCTGTCAAGGAAAGGGCGTCCGGTGCTGAATCGGCAATATCATCCCAAATTTCCTCAACCAGAAGGATTTTTTCGGGGATGCTGAGTTTTTTAATATCGTCCAGAAGCGTATTTGCCATTATTAGCTCCTTATCAGTTCACTCAACCCCTAAAGAGGACGTATTGGTTTTTTTGATTTACTTCCAAAACCATACAGATTTTCTCCACAGAGCACTGAGCGGTAATCTTTTAAACCAAAACAAAGGATAACACTTGAAAACTGCTGAAATTTATCTGGATAAATTCCGGTTTTATGCCTTTGACCTTATCTGCATTAAAGGGAAAACCCAGGGGCGCGAGACGCGGAAATCTTTAAAATTTTGACTTTCTCGTTCCTCGTTCCGCGTTCCTTCCGCCTTAAAATCCTGGTGAACGCAGATAAAAACCTTTCAAAACAAATCTCAAGACAACACCTCAAACCCGTACAAAATCTATACCTGCAAATGATCAACGTCAGACCTGAAGCGTTCAAACAACCCCGGAGCCTCTTGAGCCAGCGGCTCCATACGCCCTGGGAAAAGATCCAACGCATAGGCATGGCTGAAAAAATGGCGAAATGCAAGGAATCTGAGGAGTTCGTCAGCAACTGCCGAGGAAATAATGCTTTCTTTTACGGCCACCAGCAATAGATCCCGGTGCCAGGATGCCCCTGTGGGCATGGTAATGCCCTTAGCCCTGCAAGCCTGCTTGAGGATATTTTCGACCCCGTTGTAAAAATTGTGAAGCAGCGCCGCGACGCCGGCCAACTCGAGTTCCGCCAACTCTGCCAGGGAGCGGGTAGGGAGCAGTGCCAAAGTGCGCTCAATTGCTTCATATTCGGCTTCGATGCGAAGGCGATAATCAGGCATCAAGACGAATCCCTTCACGCTTGATCATTTCCACGAACTTGGACGAACGTGAAAGGTCGACCACATCGACAGGTTTTGAGAGGCTGCGCATCAAATCGCCATAAAAAGCGAAATAGTCGGCATCAGCAAGGCCTTCGATGGCCAGATCGATATCCCGGCTGTCGCAACTCGCGGATAAAGAGGAGCCGAAGAGCAAAACGCTGGTCACCTGATATTTTCGTGCAATCGCCCGGATAGCCTGCAGGTCTTTTTCCTCGATCATAAAAGCCTCTTCGTTGCGTGGGGTCAAATCTTTATTGTTGACAGACCTTTTACTCTTCTTCGCCCGCCAATTGGAATTTGCCCCTCTTAGCGCCTTGGCGGCTTTGCGTAAAAACCGATTCTGAAATCCTGCCTCAGGCCCGTTCGCAACGCTGTCTCAAGACGCAAAGAACGCGGAGAAATGAGCCGAGGGGCCAGGACCTTACCATTATGGGCAATCATCCGTGTTGCCCCTTATCTGCGTGCATCTGCGCTTATCTGCGTTCAAAGAAAATAACCTTAAAGATCTTAAAATCCTTTTGAACGCAGATAAAGGCGGATTTTCGCAGATGAAACCTGGAATCTGGTCTCAGGTTGCCCCCTTCAATACCTGTACATTTTTGTAATGACTCTTTTTCTGGTTCGTGCTTTTGACCCTATCTGCGCGCAAGAAGAGTGCGCACGCCCTGATAAACGGACTTTGTATAATTGTAAAATTTTTCGGCATCTGCCAAAGAGGGGCGGCCGCTCGGCAGCAGTCCCAACTCACCGGGGTACCGAGCTTCAATATAAAGGGAGTCTAGGGTTTTCAGCAACGCAAGATCCATTTCCTGGCTCAGCACTTCTTCTATTCCGCC
>JAXHUR010000056.1:16275-18910 GCA_034189505.1 Thermodesulfobacteriota bacterium
CCTTAAAAGCCTTCTCAATGCACTGCTGAGCATGAAAAGCAGTGATATGGGAAAGGTGGGCCTCGCCGAGAATCTTTTCTATAACATCAAGATCGTCTTTGGCGGCTCGAAGCCATTCCTCAGTGAGCTTTTTCATACAAAACTTTTCCTTCGGAGGTAATTTTCCTGGAGAACATGCTTTGCATCTCGACGAATTTCCGATGCATGGCTTTGGTATGAACTATCAGGTCAACCGGAATTTTTTTTTCAATGTCGATGATCGTGTTGGCGACTCGAAGATAAATGGCATTTTTCTCGGCAAAATTCTCTGGCAGGTAATCATCTTCCGTGACTACAAGCAGGTCGATATCACTTTCCGGGCCTGGATTCCCATACGCATGCGACCCAAACAGAATAATTTTATAGGGGTCAGCGTTCTTAAGCTTTTCGACCAATTGTTCTTTTAGGGCGTCGGTCAGTATCACTCTACCCTCCTGATTTAATACCAAGGCGTTTTTTACTCGTCCCAGATAATGCAAAAATCCAGGTGAACGCAGATAAAGGCGGATTCTCGCAGATGAAAACCCAATCGGGCCCTTGTGAAAAGTTCTTTTCATAATTTTTTTTCTATCGCCTGGATAGCTTCGTAAAGCGTTGGCAAATCCTCCTGGACGACATTCCAGACTATCTCCAAATCGACCCCGAAATATTCGTGGGTGAGGAGGTTTCGAAAATCTTTGATGTCTTGCCATGCAATATGCGGGTAAGCCTTCTTGATCGAATCGCCTAGCTTGCCGACAGCTTCGCCGATGATCTGGAATTCCCGAATAACAGCCGAGTGCCGCATGCGATCATTTTTAAAGGCATCGTAAGTGATGCCCTGCGTGTATGAAAGGATGGCTTCGGCAGCCTCTTTCATGTCGCGAAGGTATAATGACTCGGTGCGCTTAGACATAAACAATCTCTTTTTCAACGATCTTTCTCGCCTCAGATTTTAACGCACTCTCGATCCCCAAATCGACCTTCCTGCCTAATTCGCTTTCCAGGTGCCGCTTAAACGCCAGGAAGTTATGGAGATTTTTTTTCTCAGGCTCCATTTCGATCGCAATGTCGATATCGCTTACTTCGGTCTGCTCATTTCGGGCGTAGCTTCCAAATATGCCTATTTTATAAACTCCGTATTTTTCGTGAAAATCCTGTTTGTGAAGCTTGAAAAACGCAAGAATTTGATCTTCGTTTTTTTCTGGCATGGGATCTCTCCTTTTCCCATGAGAGCACTGATTATATTCCCAAAATCAAAGTCGGAATACAGGGTAGGTGAGCCGAGGGGCCAGGACCTTACCATTATGGGGCATCTCCAGGTTGAACCTCATCTGCGTGCATCTGCGCTTATCTGCGTTCAAGAGAAAAAGACTTTAAGATCTTAAAATCCTTTTGAACGCAGATAAAGGCGGATTTTCGCAGATGAAAAACTAAAACCAAAGCTAAGCTAAGGATAAAAACCCTATGCCTTTGACCTTATCTGCGTTCAGAAAAAGATTTTAAAGCCTTTGACTTCCGCGGCGCGCGCTGCTCGCTTATATCTTATAATACTCCCGATACCATTTCACGAATTTCTCAACCCCCTCCTCTATCGGCGTAGCCGGCTTGAAGCCGACATCCTGAACCAGGTCGTCCACATCGGCGTAGGTGGCGGGAACGTCGCCGGGTTGAATCGGCAGGAGGTTTTTCTGCGCTTTTTTCCCCAGGGCTTTTTCCAGGGTTTCGATGAGGTGCATCAGCTCGACCGGGCTGTTGTTGCCGATGTTGTAGTTGCGGTAAGGGGCCGCGCTGGTGCCGGGATCGGGGGTGTCGCTCGACCAGTCGGGGTTGGGGGCGGCGGTGTTGTCGGTGACGCGGACGACGCCTTCGACGATATCGTCGATGTAGGTGAAGTCGCGCTTCATCCTGCCGTAGTTGAAGACGTCGATGGGGCGGTCTTCGAGGATGGCTCTGGTAAACAGAAACAGCGCCATGTCGGGACGCCCCCAGGGGCCGTAGACGGTGAAGAAGCGCAGCCCCGTAGTCGGCAGCCGGTAGAGGTGGCTGTAGGTGTGCGCCATCAGTTCGTTGGCTTTCTTGGTGGCGGCGTAGAGGGACACGGGGTGGTCGACGTTGTGGTGGATGGAAAAGGGCATGCGGGTGTTGGCACCGTAGACGGAGGAGGATGAGGCGAACACCAGGTGCTGCACGTCGTTGTGGCGGCACCCTTCGAGGATGTTCATGAAGCCCACCAGGTTGCTGTCGACGTAGGCGTGGGGATTCTCCAGAGAGTAGCGCACACCGGCCTGCGCGGCGAGATTGACGACTTTGTCGAAGCGCTCTCCGGCGAAGAGGGCTTCCATGCCGGGGCGATCTTCGAGGCTCATCTGCACGAAGCGAAACGCGGGGTGGTCGGTGAGCTGCGCCAGGCGGGCCTGCTTGAGACTGACCTCGTAGTAGTCGTTGAGGTTGTCGAGGCCGACGACCTGGTCGCCGCGGGCGAGGAGGCGCCGGGTGAGGTGGAAACCGATGAAGCCGGCGGCGCCGGTGACGAGTATTTTCTGCATGCCTTGGGTTCTCTTCCGGGGTTGCGGGTTTTGGGACCGATGGGACTTTATAGGACGGATGGGACCTA
>JAXHUR010000056.1:19010-22100 GCA_034189505.1 Thermodesulfobacteriota bacterium
GTGAGGTGGAAACCGATGAAGCCGGCGGCGCCGGTGACGAGTATTTTCTGCATGCCTTGGGTTCTCTTCCGGGGTTGCGGGTTTTGGGACCGATGGGACTTTATAGGACGGATGGGACCTAAGCAACGGTGAAATCTAGCTGTCCGAAATTTCTTCGAGCATCTTTTTCAGTGGCCTAAGGTCTTTCTGGATCGTCATCCAAACGACATCCGTATCAATACCGAAATATTCGTGAATCAAAATATTTCGGATTCCTTTCAATTTCGCCCACGGGATATGCGAGTACCTGCACTGAATCTGCTCTGGTACATGGGTTGCCGACTCACCGATGATTTCGAAGTTTCGAATTACTGCATCCCTGGTTCTGCGATCATTTTCCCAGCTCCTAAATGTCATGCCAGCGGTATATTCTTCAATGGCGCCGATTGCCTCCAGGATATCTTCGATTCGCATATACCATGATCTAATGGACACGTATTGACTCCTCAAGGATTTGGCTTTTTAATTGTTTCTTAAGAGCTTTTTCCGTCACCAAGTCCACCTGGGACGCAGTAATCTGCTCAATATACTGCTTTAATTCCAGAAAATCGAACATGCCCGGTGACTCCCTGAAAACGACCAGCACATCCAGATCGCTCTCCGGTCTGGCTTCCCCTCTGGCTACAGAACCGAAAAGAGCCAATGATTCAACGCCAAACCGCTGCCTGATTTCAGTCATATGCGCAGAGAGGAGTTCAATTGCTTTTTCAGTTTCCACAGTGGCTCCTTTGAAAACTACGATAATAGCTCAGCGTTTATTTCCTCAGCAACGACTCATGTGCGTACAAGTTTTTTAGTATAGCGCACTTTTACGTGGAAAATTAAGTGGTTCGGCGCAAATATTTCGGACTGGGTGGCTTATTCGCTGAAATTTATGTATTTTTAGGCACTTTCATCAAAGGAGGGGATTGTGTCTGAACCTTATACCATTCATCATCACGGCGCCCGCGAGGGGGTGACCGGATCCTGCCATGAGCTGCGTCTGGACGGTGGCGCGGGAATCCTGATCGACTGCGGTCTTTTTCAGGGCGAAGACGAGCAGACACGCGGCGAAGGGCGGTTGGAGATCGATTTTGAGACGGGGCATCTCAAGGCGCTGGTGGTCACTCATGTGCATATCGATCATGTGGGGCGCATTCCTTATTTGCTGGCGGCGGGATTTGACGGGCCGATCCTGTGCAGCGAGCCGTCGGCGGTGCTGCTGCCGCTGGTGCTGGAGGATGCGGTCAAAATAGGCTTTACCCGCGACCGGCGCCTGGTGGAGAAGTTCATCGCCCACATCAAAAAGCGCATCGTCGCCCTGCCCTATGGCCAATGGCATCCGATCGAAACCGGAGTGGACGCACCACGGCTGTCGGTCAAACTGACACCGGCCGGGCACATTCTGGGATCGGCCTACGTCACCTGCCGCATCCAATCCGAAGGTTCCACCACGGACAACGGACCACGGACAAAAAACAGCCTCCACATCCTCTTCTCCGGCGACCTGGGCGCCCCCTACACGCCGCTGCTGCCGGCGCCGCGCGCACCGTACCGAGCCGATCTGCTGGTGCTGGAGAGCACCTACGGCGACCGGGTGCACGAGGGGCGCAGAGAACGCCGCCAACGTCTGCGGGAGGTGGTGGAGCGGGCGCTGGCGGACCGCGGTGTGATCCTGGTACCGGCTTTCAGCATCGGCCGCACCCAGGAGCTGCTGTACGAACTGGAGGAAATCATCCATCGCAACCGTGCGCGTTTTGCCGCCAAAGGGCTGCCGTGGGAGGAGCTGGAGATCATCGTCGATTCGCCGCTGGCGTCCCGTTTTACCGAGGCTTACCGCAAGCTGCGCCCGTTCTGGGATGCGGAGGCGCGCGCCAGGGTACGGGCTGGACGCCATCCGCTGGCGTTTGAGCAGCTGACCACGGTGGACAGCCATGATAATCATCTGCATACGGTGGGCTATCTGAAAAAACATCTGCGCCCCTGTATCGTGATTGCGGCGAGCGGCATGTGCGCCGGCGGGCGCATCGTCAATTACCTGAAAGCGCTGCTGAACGAAAAGTCGACCGATGTGCTGTTCGTCGGCTATCAGGCGGCGGGGACGCCGGGGCGCGACATCCAGAAATACGGCCCGCGCGGCGGCTACGTGGTGCTGGACGGGCGCCGCTACGACATCCGCGCGCAGGTTCACACCCTGAGCGGCTACTCGGCCCATGCCGACCGCAAGGATCTCGTCAATTTTGTGCGCCGCATGCGCCACAGACCGCAGAAGGTGCGGCTGGTGCACGGCGAAGCGCAGGCCAAGGCGGCGCTGGCGACGGAGTTGAAAGCGTTGGGGGTTGAGGTGGATTGACGGGCGAGCTCCCCCCTCCCATCCTCCCCCCGCTGGGAGGAGGAGCAATTCACTCCCTCTCCCAGCGGGAGAGGGTCGGGGTGAGGGAGACGAAGGCTTTTCCCACATTGACCGCCTCCGCTTCACCACTTATAATGTCAGAAAAAGTCAACGACATTCAAGGAGAGTTTCCATGTCTCAAATTACTGCCCGCCTTCCCGATGAAACGGTTTCGGCACTTGACCGCGCGGCGAAGAGTCTGCACCGCACTCGCGCCGACATCATCCGTCACGCCATTGAAGCGTACCTGGAGGATTTCGATGACCTGAGTCTGGCTGTGGAACGCTTGCGCGACCCCTGCGACGAAACCGTAAACTGGCAAGAGGCGCGCCGTGCCCTACTCGCTGACGATTAAAAAAAGCGCCCTCAAGGAAATGCAGGCGCTGCCCAAAGCCGATCGCACCCGACTGGTGGCAGCGATCGACGCACTGGCCGAGAATCCTCACGTCGGCAAACTGCTCAAAGGAAATTTTTCCGGTCTGCGGCGCCTGCGCGTGGGAGTATATCGGGTGGTTTACGAAATCAACGAAGATCAGGTCAGGGTTCTCGTGCTGCGCGTGGCTCATCGCAAAGAAATTTACCGGTAGCGGCAAGCTCCCCCCTCCCAACCTCCCCCCGCTGGGGGGAGGAGCAAACATTTCTCCCTCTCCCAGCGGGAGAGGGTTGGGGTGAGGGAGTCC
>JAXHUR010000057.1:0-21909 GCA_034189505.1 Thermodesulfobacteriota bacterium
ACGACCAGCACCCAGGCGAGCTGAATGCCGATCAGGGCGATCAGTGGATTGATAATTCTGCCGAAAAGTTTCAAAGGCTTTCTCATGGCGCGAATGTTTTACGAAACTATTACATTTTTAAGCGAAGACTTCTGTTAAGCTATGAGAACTTCTATCTTAACTCTTATCTGCAAGGATTCGCAATGAACAAAAGCCTGACCATCGGCAAACACCGTGTTCCCTTTCCCCTGCTGCAAGGCGGCATGGGGGTCCGGGTATCCGGCGGGCGGCTCGCCGGGCATGTCGCCCTTTGCGGAGGTGTCGGCATTGTCGCCACTGCCGGAATCGGCCTTAACAGCCCGCATTACAGCGGCAAGAATTATTTCCCTGCCAACGAGCAGGCGTTGCGCGACGAAATCCGCCTCGCCTATGAAATTGCGCCTGACGGCGTGATCGGCACCAACTGCATGGTGGCCGTCTCCGATTATGATGACCAGGTGCGTATCTCCTGCGAAGCGGGCGCCAAGCTTATCGTCAGCGGCGCGGGACTGCCATTGAGCCTGCCGGGACTTACCGCTGATTTCCCCGATGTCGCGCTGGTTCCCATCGTTTCTTCGGTCAAAGCCGCCCAGCTGATCGCCCGCAAGTGGAAAAAAGGCTTCAACCGCCTGCCTGACGCGGTCGTGGTTGAAGACCCTGACACCGCCGGCGGTCACCTCGGCGAAAAAATCGAAAATATCGGTTCCGGAGCCTACGATCAATATGCGACGGTGCGCGCCGTCAAAGCCTATTTCCGTGACGAACATGATCTGGATATCCCGATCATCGCCGCCGGCGGCATCTGGGACCGCCAGGATGTCGAGCATGCGCTGCGCGAAGGAGCAGACGGGGTGCAGATGGCCAGCCGTTTCGTCTGCACCGAGGAATGCGACGCGGAGCCGGCCTTCAAGCAGGCCTACCTCGATTGCCGGAAAGAGGACATCGGACTGATCATGAGCCCTGCCGGCCTGCCGGGACGGGCCATCAAAAAGAATGTCGAACAGGTCCGCGAACATGACCTGGGAATCGATCTTCACTGTCCGTCGGCCTGCCTGAAAAAATGCGCATACCAGGAAGGACGCGAGCGCTTCTGCATCGTCCACGCCCTGGATCGGGCTCAGCGCGGCGATGTGGATACCGGTCTGGTCTTCTGCGGCACCAATGCCTGGAAGGCTGACCACATCACAACCGTGCAGGCCATTTTCGAAGAGCTTTTCGATCTGGCCGACGGGGTGCCGATCAACCAGGCGGCCAACGGTTGACGCCGCGATACACTCGGTGTCGGTGAACACTGAACTTTTTTGAAACGACACCATCAAGCCATGAAAAGGCGGACCTCTCCCGGGGTTCGCCTTTTTGCATAAGGGTCTTCCGGGCTCACCTGAAACTGAGTCCCCTTTCATTGTTGCCATAAAGTGATGGGCTGGGTTAAGATGCGCGTTTATATGGATTTAGCGCTTGTTCCCACCGGCAGAAGGAGAAAGCATGCCCGCTGAAAACCCGGATCAGAAGTTCATCCCCAAGTGGATTGCTTGGGAAACCACCCAGCGTTGCAACCTCAATTGCGTACATTGCCGCTGCTCTTCAGATATGGATGCGGCCGAAGGCGACTTTACCACGGAAGAGGCCTTCAAGCTGATCGATGATATCTGTGAAGTCTCCACCCCGGTCCTTGTGCTCTCCGGCGGCGAACCGCTGCTGCGTGAAGATATCTGGGATATTGCCGGATACGGCACCCGCAAGGGGCTGCGCATGTGCATGGCGACCAACGGAACCCTCATCACCGATGAGGTCTGCGCCCGCATGAAAGAGGCCGACATCAAGATGGTGTCCCTTTCGCTGGACGGCTCCACCGCTGAAATTCACGACAATTTCCGCAATTGCCCCGGTGCTTTCGAAGGCGTGGTGCGCGCCGCCGAGATCATGAAGCGCAACGGTATCAAATTTCTCATCAACTCCTCGTTCACCAAGCGCAACCAGCACGATATCGGCGACACATTCAAGCTGGCGAAAAGTCTTGGTGCAACCGCATGGTACATGTTCATGATTGTGCCAACCGGCCGCGGCGAAGATATCATGTCGGAGCTGATCTCGAAAGAAGACTACGAAGAAATTCTCGAATGGCATTACAAACAGGAGAAGCAGGAGGATGACATTCTCATGCGCCCTACCTGTGCGCCGCACTACTACCGTATTGTGCCGCAGATGGCCAAAGCCGAAGGTGTCGATTTCCAGCGCCGCTCCCTGACCTTTTCCACCGGCGGGGGCAAAGGCTGCATCGCGGCTCAGACCATCTGTCTGATCGATTGTTTCGGCAATCTCAAGCCCTGCTCCTATTTTCACTCTTCGGTCGGCAACGTCAAGCAGGTGCCTTTCAAGGAACTCTGGTTCAATAGTCGGGTGTTCAACGAGCTGCGCGATGCCAGCCTCTTCAAGGGCAAGTGCGGCGAGTGCGAATTCGTCAATGTTTGCGGCGGCTGCCGCGCACGGGCCGACGCTGTTTATGGCGACTATCTGCAGGAGGAACCCTTCTGCAGCTACATCCCGCCCCGTACGCGCAAGCGCATGGAGAGAGAAGCGACTGAGTTGGCGCCTAAGTCGTAGGATGGAGGGTGTCAACTCCGAGAGCATCCGAGGCACTTCCCTGCAAATGATGGCGTTTTGTATTGATTCACATTTCGCGGGGTCGTAGCTCCCATGACAAGGGTGTTTGGCGCCAGGGATGGCGCCAATCAAACGGCCAGGGATGGCGAAAAGTGCCCCTTGTCATGGGAGTTACGACCCCATGCTGAACAGCTACGACTATTTCATAGGAGGCAATACCCAATGTCCGATTACCGTTTCATCAAGGCCTGCTGGGGCCAGCCCGTCGACATGACCCCCGTTTGGCTGATGCGTCAGGCCGGCCGCTACCTGCCCCAGTACATGGAGGTGCGCCGCAACGTCAGCTTTCTCCAGCTGTGCAAAACGCCCGAACTGGCTGCCGAGGTCACCATTCAGCCTATCGACTATCTCGGTGCCGACGCCGCGATCCTGTTTTCCGATATTCTGACGCCGGTGGAGCCCATGGGGCTCAAGCTCGATTTCGCACCTGGCCCGGTTTTTGAAAATCCAGTACGGACTCAGGCCGACATCGATGCGCTGCGCATCCCCGAGATGGAAGAGGACGTCCCCTATGTGCTTGAAACAATCCGCATTCTGCGTCGCGAGTTTGAAGGCCGGGTGCCGCTGATCGGTTTCGGCGGTGCGCCCTTTACGTTGGCCTGCTATATGGTCGAAGGCAAAGGCAGCAAGGATTTCGCCCAGATCAAGCGCATGATGTACGCCGAGCCGCAGATGTACGCTGCTTTGATGGACAAGGTCACCGAGATGGACCGCCTCTACCTGAACGCCCAGATTGAGGCCGGAGCCCAGGCGATCCAGATTTTCGACACCTGGGGCGGCATCCTGTCACCGGTTGATTACGAGCGCTACATTCTGCCTTATACCACCCGCCTGATCGACGGGCTTAACCGCCAGGGCGTGCCGGTCATCCATTTCGTTAAGGGCGCCGGGACCATGCTGGAACTCGTCAAACGGGCCGGCTCCGACGTTATCGGTCTCGACTGGCACATCTCCCTCAACAAGGCGCGCACCCTGCTGGGAACCGAGGTCGCCGTACAGGGCAATCTCGATCCCACCGTGCTCTATGCTCAGCCGGAGTATATCGAGCAGGAAGTCAAGCGGGTGCTTGACGAAAACGGCGACCGCCCCGGCCATATCTTCAACCTGGGGCACGGCATCCTGCCGACGGTGCCACCCGAACACGCCAAATTCATGGTTGAGTGCGTACACCGGCTCAGCGCCAAAGGATAAGAACCCGTCATGAAAGACGAAACTCCCCGAAGTCCCATCGGCCTCGTCCTGCTGAACATGGGCGGGCCTGATTCGCTGGAGGCGGTCGAGCCGTTTCTCTACAACCTGTTCTGCGACCGGGATCTGATTCAACTTCCGCTGGGCGGACTGCTTCAGAAGCCGCTGGCGCGGCTGATCAGCCGCAAAAGAGCGCGTTCAGTGGTGGAAAACTATCGGGCCATCGGCGGCAAATCGCCCCTGCTTGGCTGGACCCGTACCCAGGCGGAGGGGATTGCTGCCGCGCTCGGGGATGAGTTTCGTCCCTATGTGATCATGCGCTACTGGTCGCCGCTTGCCGACGAGGTTCTTGAACAGATGAAGGCCGACGGCGTCACCCAGGCCATGGTGGTCTCCATGTATCCTCATTACACCGGCGCTACCACCGGCAGCAGCGTCAAGGATTTCAAGCAGAATGCGGCGCGGGTGTTTCCCGAACTGCGCTACCGGGTGATCGAGCAATGGTATGACTGGCCCGGCTACCTCGACGCTCTGGCGGCGCGAGTGCGCGAAGGGCTGGAGAAGTTTCCCGAAGAGTTGCGCTCACGCGTGCAGATTGTGTTCAGCGCCCATGCCCTGCCGCAGAAATTCATCGATCGCGGCGATCCCTATCTTGAGCACGTTCTCGATACCACCCGCGGCGTCATGAAAAGGGTCGGCAACAGGGCCTGGCGGTTGGGTTTTCAGAGCCGCAGCGGGCCGGTCAAATGGATGGAGCCCGATACGGTCGACGTCCTCGACCAGTTGGCCGAGGACGGACGCACTGCGGTGTTGATGGTGCCGATCTCGTTTGTGTCGGATCACATCGAGACCCTGCACGAGATCGACATCGAGTACCGGGAGCATGCCCGCAATAAAGGGATTGAACATTTTGAGCGCACCCCGTCTTTGAACGATCACCCGGATTTTATCGAGGCGATTGCGGATCTGGTGCGAAAGGACTTGGAGCAGTGGCGATGAAAGAATGCAAGGTCTGCAAGGTCTGTGGCAAAGAGTTTGATCCTGACGCCCCTATGGATGACCCGGCGGTTCAGGCAGGGGCCTTCATGGCGACGCAGGAATGGAATGACACGGGCGAAGTCTGCCCACGCTGCCTCGAAAGCCGCGGCATTCTCGGCATGATGTACTGCCGTGAGTATGATTCATAGATAAAAAACGGCGCCGCTACAACCCTTCTTTACGCAGTTTCTCCAACAGGTTTTTCTGCTTATCGGTCAGGGTTTTCGGCACCTTGATTTCCACCACTGCAAAAAGGTCGCCCTGCGGCCTTTTCTTGTGGGCCGGGACGCCGTAGCCCTTGAGGCGGATTCTGCCGCCGGATTTCATGCCGGCGGGCACCTTGACTTTCTTCGGGCCCTGCAGAGTGGGGACCTCGATGGTGGTCCCGAGGCAGGCACCGCTGAAGGGCACCTCGACCTGCACCAGCAGATCGTTGCCCTCCCTTGAGAAAACAGGATCGCCGGCCACCTCGATCTCCAGAAACAGGTCGCCCGCCTGCCCGCCTGCCGGGGCCGGCCCGCCTTTGCCCGGAACCCTGAGGCGTGATCCCGTTTCCACGCCCGGCGGGACGCGCACCTTCAACGATTGCTGCTGCCCGTCATGGCGATAGGTGACCTGCCGCTCCCCACCCTGAATTGCTTCGCGCAGCGGCAGGGTCATGCGCAGCGTATAATCCTGCCCCTTGATTCTTCTTCCATGAGGCGTGCCGCCGTAGGTCGCCCCGCGAGGGCGGGCACCGCCGCCACCGAACAGGTGACTGAAAATGTCTTCGGTGCCGAAGCCGAACTCCCGGAAAATATCCCCCACATCGAAGCCGCGAAAGATGTCCTCCTTGCTGTAGCGCTGGTGGAAGTCGCTCTCGCCGAACTGATCGTACTGCTTCTTCTTCTCCGGGTCGCTCAGAACGGCATAGGCTTCGGTGATCTCCTTGAAGCGATCCTCAGCTTTCTTGTCGCCCGGATTCTTGTCCGGGTGATATTTCAGGGCCAGCTTGCGGTAAGCCTTTTTGATCTGATCCATCGAGGCGTCTTTGCTCAGGCCGAGCACGCCGTAATAGTCTTTCGCCATAATATTGTATCTCCGGGATAAGTATTGTGTTGAAAATATAAATACCGCATGGCGCAGCGTCAAGGTCGCATCGTAAAAGGTCTGTCACATATGGGGTATACCTTGACCCACGAATTTCGCTCGGTTAAGATTCGTTGTCCGTTGTCCGTTGTCCGTCTATATCAAGGAGCCGTCTGATGACCCGTGTTGCTGTTCTTGGAGCTGGAATTTCCGGTCTATCCACCGCCTACCTCCTGCAGCAGGCAGCTGCTGAAGCCGAGATCGACCTTCAAATCACCGTGCTGGAGAAAAAATCGCGCACCGGCGGAAAGATTCACAGCATCAAGGATGAAGGCTTCCTGTGCGAGTGGGGGCCGAACGGATTTCTCGACAGCAAGCCCTGGACCTTGGAGCTGTGCGACAAGATCGGGGCAAGGGACAAGCTGCTGCGCTCCAGCGACAACGCCCGCAAGCGCTTCATTTACAGCGACGGGATTCTGAATCAGCTGCCGGAAAACGGGCCGATGTTTCTCAAATCCAAGCTGATCTCCTGGCCCGGCAAGCTGCGCCTGGCCTGTGAAATGGTCATTCCCCCCAAACGGGACGATGAGGATGAGACCCTCGCTGACTTCGGGCGCCGCCGCCTGGGCCGCGAAGCGCTCAACAAGTTGATTGCGCCCATGGTTTCCGGCATTTTCGCCGGCGACCCTGAAACCATGAGTCTCAAGAGCTGCTTCCCCCGCATTCACCAGTTGGAGCAGGAGTATGGCGGGCTGCTCAAAGCGATGATCAAACTGGCGAAAGAGAAGAAAGAGCAGCGCAAGCAGGGCAAAGAAGTGGCCGGCGCCGCAGGCCCCGGCGGCGTGTTGACCTCCTTCCCAGGGGGTATTCAGGAACTGACCGATTCAGTCACCGCCGCATTCAACGGCAAGGTTGAGTGCGATGCAGCGGTGACGCGCATCGACCGCAAACAGGGCGGGTATGACCTGAAACTGGAAAACGGCAAGACCTTCGAGGCGGAAATCGTCATTGGCGCAGTGCCCGCCCATGCCCTGTCGCAAATGGTCGATTCTCTGGACGACGAAATCCCCGATCTGCTGCGGGATATCCCCTATGCACCCATGAATGTCATCTGCTTCGGCTATGAGCGTGATAAAATCAGCCACGATCTGAACGGCTTCGGATACCTGATTCCCCGGCGCGAAGGCTGTTCCACCCTTGGAACCCTGTGGGACTCCAGCATTTTCCCGCATCGCGCTCCGGAAGGGAAGGTGCTGCTGCGTTCCATGATGGGGGGCGCCACCAATCCGACCGCGATCGACCTTTCCGACCGCGCGGTGCAGCAGCGTACCCAGGCCGACATCAAAGCTTCCATGGGGATCACGGCCGATCCGGATTTTGTACGGATATTCCGTCACCCCCGTGCCATTCCCCAGTACACGGTCGGACATTCCCGGCGCCTTGCCGCGATCAATGACCGGCTTCAGCACTACCCGGGGCTTTTCCTGACCGGAAATGCCTTCTACGGGGTGGGACTCAACGACTGCGTCAATGCCTCCAACCAGGTCGTCGAGGCTGTCATGAAATTTCTGGCGCGCTGATTTGAAGTGAATAATAAAAAATAATGTCGATGCTTGACAAACACTGATCCTGGGGAGACCATAGAATGGTGATTCCGAAAACGGAAAAAATAGATGCTGTTGTTCAGCTGAGGCCCGCGCTTATTTTGCGGGTATGCCAAGGTTATAAGTGAATGGAAGCCCCGAGACTGCGCAAAATTGACCCCCAGGAAAAGATCCAGGCTGTAATTACCACTGCACGCCGCCTTTTCGTTGAACACGGTTACCATTCGGTCTCCATCCCCATGATTGTCAAGGAGTCCCGCGTCAGTACCGGGGCGATCTACCATCACTTCGACAACAAGGAGCAGCTGGCGCGCAGGATCTACGATCAGACGCTCTCAGAATTTCAGGAAATGCTGGAGCAGCGCCTCGCGGGGCAGGGCGACGTCCTCTCACGGTTGAGTGCTTTCGGGAAGCTGCTGGTGGATGTGGCCCAGAGCGATCCGGAAATGATGCGCTACATGCTGTTTCTCAACCACGGCGAATTTCTCAGCTCCTGTCCGCCGATCTGTTCTTCCACCCCTTTTCGCTGGGTGCAGGAAACCATCCGCAACGGCATTGCCGATGGCGTCCTGCGTTCCGAACACCCCTTTGTCGCCGCCGCTTCCTTCATCGGGGCCATTCTGCGCACCATCGAACTCAGCTACCAGGGGGTCATTACCGAGTCCCTCGACACGCTTATCTCCCCCATTCTCGACCACGCCCTGCGCTCCATCCGCGCAAAATCTCCCCTCTACCCAATTCCGCTCACTCTGTCTGCCTCATTAAAAGTGCACGCTTTTTCCTCCAATAAGAATTTAGCCTCTCCGCCTCTCTCCGTGTAAAAGATTTGAATCGGACAATTTTTTGAATCTAAAAGTCCAGTCATTTCAATCCCTTAATTCTTCTTGCGCCTTGTCGAGACCGAATCTCCATTCGGTTTCTGTTGACAGAAACAAAAATTCTCGTATATGTTGAGGGGCGTCTAATAACAGAAGTCAAAAAAAATACTGATTCTGACATTGCCCCGCATTTTTGCGGGTAATTTAGTTTAAAGCCAAAGATTTTTTATCTGCCACGTAAAGAAAGAACACTCGTTCTGTTGTAGGGAGATGGGGAAAGTATTAAAGGGAAGAAAATCAAGGAAAGGAGGTGCCAGAGAAAACATCATCTTGTTGAGAAGGTGAACTCGTTACGTTTTAAATTATTTTTCTGGAGGCGACATGAACGTAAAGAAACTTTTCCGGCAACACCTTTTTGTTTTCCTGATTGGACTGGCCCTGATTGCGGCCGGCTGCGGCGGCGGGTCTGACAGCTATGACGAGCCGAGTGGACAATCTTCACCCGTTCTTGAGGGGCAGATAGACAATGTCCTGATTGACGCCCAAACTCTCAAATCCTGGGTTGACGCTGGCCTGGTCAATGGCGATGGCTATGAAAATGTCGTAATTCTCCACAATAGTGGCTACGCCGACGAACATATCCCGGGTGCGCTGGAGTGGAGCATGGGGGGGATGGATCGGGTCGACGGTCCGCTGTTGAGCGGTAACATGGTGCTTGACGGGGAAACGATGGACGGCCTGCTCCAGGAGCGTGGAATCCGTAAAGGAACGACTGTTGTTTTCACTGGCGGAAACAATCTCGCCCGCATTTATTTCAATTTCCGCTACTGGGGCTTCCCCAAAGATCAGCTTAAAATCCTTAACGGCGATCTGGCTGCATGGAAAGCTTATGGCTACCCTGTCACCACTGTGACTTCTCAGGTTGAACCTTCTGATTTCAGCGTTTGCGATCTGTCTGGAACTCAGCCCGATGTGCGCGCTTCTTTGAACGAAGCGATCATGTATGTTGAGCAGGGTTTGGTCACCCCATACAATACCTATTCAGCGACTGCAGATTTAACCGCTCCCCGCATTACTGAGACACTGTCAGGTGGAACTGGCGGTTATGTTCTTTTCCAAGGTGAGATGTTGGGCACGGTTACTGATAATTTTGTAGCCGGTTTGAAAAAGACGGTAGAAATTAATGGCCAGCAGGTGACAGTTTTCAAGAATGCTGATGAAATGCGCGCGTTCCTTGAAAATGACCTTGGGGTTGACCTGACCAAGCCGATTATGACCTATTGCCGGGCCGGCAATCTGGCTTCCCAGGCTTTTGCACCTATTGATGCTGTGCTTGGTAAGGAAGTCGAAGTCATGATGTACGATGGTTCCTGGAGCCAATGGGGCACCTTGACAAATAATCCAGCCGCAGTTCCTGGTGCCAAATGGTTGCTGCCCTCAGAATACAGTGATTGGGAAACTGATACTTTGACCGATCCTATTTTCTACCTTGTTGATTATGTTGCGGCTGATTTTAACCCTGTTGAAAATATTGAACCGATCTATGTGTATGATGGGGCGCCTTCTTCACCCTATGATCCAGGTGCTAACACCATCGAAGATGAAGACCGTGAATATTGGATTGCTCCGCCTGAAAGCGGTCCGGCTGATTCAGTTTCCGGCGGTGGTGGCGGCGGTTGCTGATCGCGCTGCCTGTTTTTCAATCCTAATGCTTAAACTTTGAGGGTAAAAGGAGTGAATATCGTGAAAATGCGTGCACTACTGACCGCCTGTGTAGGGATGGTTCTGATGGCCGTTCCGGCCTTTGCCGGGCCTGTATGGACCTTTGGACCCAATGACGAAGGTGCCATGAAACTGGAGTACAAAGGGCAGTTTCAGCTCAACATGCGCGACCACGGCTCCGAATCCGATGGCGAAGGCGACACCAAGGAATTCAATTTCCGCCGCAACCGCCTGGCGCTGATGGGTGCTTACGGGCCTCACTTCGGGCTTTATGTTCAGACCGAGTTCAACGAAGACCGTAACGTGACCCCCTTTGATGTCTCCGATGGTGATTCCTCGGATTTCCAGATCCTTGACGCGGTCATGCGCTTCCGTTATGACGACCGCTTCAATTTCTGGGTCGGAAAATTCAAGTACAGCTTCTCCCGTGAGAACCTCGAAGCCTGCGAAGCACCTCTGACACTTGACCGCTCGGTGTTGATTCGGGCGCCTCTGGTTGACGAGGGGACACGCGACAAGGGGATCTCGATCTGGGGCAACCTGTTTGAGCAGAAGTTCCAGTATCGCATCGATGCCATGAACGGCCGCAACGATTCCAATTCATCGCCCGAGTCCAACTTCCGCTATGGTGCGCGTGCTCATGTGACCCTGCTCGATCCTGAATCCAATCATGGCTACAAGGGCACCTACCTGGGCGAGAAGAAGGTTCTGACTATCGGCGGCGCTTATCAGATGGAAAACGATGTGGCCTATTCCAATACGGCCACCGAAGACGCTGTTGATTACGAGGCCTGGACGGTTGACCTGTTCTTCGAGTATCCCGTTGATGCGGTTGGCACCTTCACCTTCTCCGCTGCTTATGCCGATTACGATCTGGACGATGCCTACAAGGGCGCGAATCCTGAAGATGACGTGCTGGGTATTAACGGTGAAAAAAATGGCGGCTATGTTAAGATTGGTTACATGCTGCCCAATATCCCCCTGCAGTTTTTCGCCCGCAGCGAAAACTGGTCGCTGGCCGAGTACAACGGCGTGATCGACCAGGAGATTGACTGGTACGGCGGCGGCTTCAACTACTACTTCCGCGGTCAAAACATGAAGCTGACCATGGAACTGTCGGAAGCCGATTTCGACGAAGAAGGAACCTTCGGTGGGGATAAAACCAAAGACTTCACCACCTTCACCACACAGCTCCAGGTGATGTTCTAAATGCCGATTCATGGTGAATCGGCAACTAACATGTGGAAGGAGAAAAGACCATGAAGAAGATGATTGTTCTGCTTGCAGCTCTGATGATGACTGTGTCCTTCTCGGGCATGGCTCTTGCCGGCGACGTCAAGGGCAAAGTGACCTCCGTTAAGGGCGACACCATCACCATCGAAGTGGAAAAAGGCAAAGCGTCTTCTTTCTCTAAAGGTGACACCGTAGAAGTAGACGCCAAAGAGAAGAAAGCCCCTAAAAAGGGCGGCGCCATGCTGATGGGCTGCTAATAAAGCCTGACCGGCCGGGCGGGCTCTGCCAGAGCCTTCCCGGCCGGTTATTTTTTGTATCAAGGAGGCAAGATAGTCATGTCGAAAAGAAGATCGAACGTTCTTTCTTTTTCGGCGATGGTTCTGGCTCTGTTCTCACTGCTGTTGCTGGGTGCTTTAGCCGGCACCACGCTGGCGGCGGGAATCGGCAAGGATGGCACTATTGCCGCCAAGCGCGGCAAGGCGACCACCCTTGATGAACTGATCGCCATGTACGACTCGAGCTCCTGCTTCGAGTGCCACGAAGATATCCACG
Organism: Thermodesulfobacteriota bacterium; assembly: GCA_034189505.1. GTDB lineage: Bacteria > Desulfobacterota > Desulfuromonadia > Desulfuromonadales > Geoalkalibacteraceae > Geoalkalibacter_A. The sequence continues at coordinate 11,906 of JAXHUR010000057.1, forward strand.
AACAATGGTCGCAGTCCGTGCACGCCCGTTCCATCTACGGAACCGGCCGCACCGCCGCGACCTTCCGCACCGCGTTCACCAACGGCTTCATGTCCTGGGCCTACTCGGGCGTGGAAAAGCCGGAAGACGTCGAAGTCGAACACTTGATGGGCTGCGCCAAGTGCCATTTGCCTCAGCTGGCCGATGCGACTGACGCTGTTGCCAAAGAGCTGGTGGCGACCATCTTTGACTGGATGGCGGCCTATCAGAACGATGATATGGACACCTTCAAGAAGCATCAGGAAACGCTTCTCGACCTCAACATCAACTGCCTGGTGTGCCACAACCGCATGGCGATCACCCACAAGTGGAGTGACGGCTATCCGCAGGACGGCGTTGTCTATGGTAAGAATGCGGGTGAGCACTATGATCCGGACTTCCCCATTTTGCGCGAAGGCCCGAACATGGAAGCCTCGATCCTGTGCGGCCAGTGCCACGGTCTGGGTCCCAACCTTGAGCTTGACAACCCGACTCAGTGCGCCACCGGCTACGGCAGCTATCTGTTCAGTTACATTACCAACGGCGGCGACAAGACCTGCCAGGAATGCCACATGCTGGAGTCCGGACTTGGCCATAACATCCAGAGCTATCGCTCAGAGGTAATGGCTGAGAAAGCTGTTGAATGGCATGTGACTGCGCGCCCCATGGTGTGGCGCGACGGGCGCAACGTGCGGCCCAAGGTGATGGTCGATGTGGCCATGACCAATAAAGCCGGCCACGGCATCCCTGATGGCTGACCGACCCCCAACCGACTGGTTCTGTCGGTAAGTGCTACAGATGAAGAGGGTGACGAAGTCTACAGTGATGAAGTGATCTACATGCCGGTTCCCCAGCAGTTCGGCCGTGGCGACGTGATGGGACGCGGCCCTTACGAGAAGAGCGGATTGGTGGCGGATACCGCCCTGCATCCCCTCAAGAAAACCAAAGAACATTTTGAAATTTTCTTCCCAGTTGAAGAAGGTGATGAAAGCAGTACGATGGACGTGAAGGTGCAGCTGTGGTACCTGCCCTATGGCACCATGGACACCGACCCCTTCCTGTGGAAGGAGTTCACAGAAACCGTCAAGGTCGAGATGTAATCACTCGCAAGACCTCATAGCGGAATTCCGCTGGCCGGCTGCTTCTTCCCTGAGGTAGCCGGCCTTTATTTTATGGCGTAAAAGGGGAGGGGTTCGTTATCATGTGCTGTCGAAAACCTTCCCCTCCCAACCTCCCCCCGCTGGGGGGAGGAGTATAAAAGCCCCCTCTCCCAGCGGGAGAGGGCTGGGGTGAGGGAGAAGGGCGTTGAATTCTTTACTTTCACGGTGTTCATGAAGTCGATTTTTCTTTTTTTCCTCCTCGCTTTAGTTTTCCTCGGCGGTTGTGACTGGCTAAGCCTGCACGAGTCCACCTGCGTGGCCTGCCACCAAGGGCTTGAACCGGTTTCTGAGACCCATGGCGATTGTGTTTCCTGCCACGGTGGCGACCCGGAAGCCGAGGACAAGAAGATTTCCCACCGCGGAATGCATGGCAAGAAAAATCCCGGTGTGCCGCAGGTGTGGGACAAAACCTGCGGTGAATGCCATCAGTACCAGTTGAGCCGGGTGCGCTCCACCCTGATGACGACCAACACCGGCATAATCAAGAACATCCAGCTGACCTGGGAGGGGGAGGACGGGCAGCTGTATGCGACGCGCCCGGCGGAAACCTTCGCCGAAGACGGCACTCCGCTCGGGTTGAACAGCGTGGCCGAACTGGACAACCTTGCCGGTGAACTCTACCGCAAATTCTGCTCGCTGTGCCATGTGGCCAATGAGTCCAATCAGGTCTGGACCGGCAGCCACGGGGCGGGGTGCACGGCCTGCCATTTTCCCTACAACGACAATGCCACCTACGAGGGGGGCGACGAAACGGTGCAGGGCAAGTGGCCCTATTCCAAGACCCACAAGATGGAGCCGCTGCCCGACAATACGGTCTGTTTTCGCTGCCACAACCGCAGCGGGCGCATCGCCATGACCTACCAGGGTAAAAACGACGGCAATAACGGACAGGTGCCCACCGATGGTGTCTATCCCGGCCCTGACCTGATCAGCGGCCTGCGCAACGCGACCTCCATTACTCCCGACATCCATCATGAAAAGGGGATGGAGTGTATCGACTGCCATACCTCCCGCGACCTGATGGGGGACGGCTACGCCTACGAAAACATGTATCTTCAGGTAGAAGTCACCTGTGAGGGCTGCCACGGCAGCGCCACCGAGCCCCCGCGCTATGAAACAGTCACACGGGAAAACGATGAAGCGGTGCGGGAATCACGCAATTACCAGCGCCAGGTCAAGCTCGGCGACCAGATGGTGCTCACCGCCAAGGAGCGTAAATACTCCAATGTCTTCTATGAGGAGGACAAGATCTGGGTGGTCGACAAGCGCGACGGCCAACGCCATGAGAGCAAGGTGATTACCGATACGCCGGAGCACATCATCGTCGGCCATGAGCGCATGGAATGCTATGCCTGCCACTCCACCAGCGTGCCGCAATGCTATGGATGCCACACCCAATATGACCTGCGCGAGAAGGGGCGCGATTTCATCAAGCAGCGCGAAACCCCTGGTGCTTTCAGTGAATCGGAAGATTACCGCATGCTCAATCCTTTCCCGCTGGCCCTCAACCAGCGCGGGCGCATCTCACCGGTGACGCCGGGCTGTCAGACGTTCGTGACGGTCATCGACCAGCGCGGCCGGCGCCTCAAAGATGAGTACGTGGCGCGTTTTGACGGCGAGCATCGGTTGCGTTTTGCCCCCTTTTACAGTCACAATACAACCAAAAAAGCGGTCGGGTGTGCCGAGTGCCACAGTAATCCGGCTTTTGCCGGGTTCGGGCAGCACGTGGTGGAGGGTGACAGCCTGTACGCGACCCTGATCTGCGAAAAATCGGAAGACAAGCCCCTCGATGGCTTTGTCACCCTGCGTGACGGCGAAGTCAAGGCCTTCTCCGCCATCACCCGGGAGAATTCGCGCCCCCTGAATGCCCGTGAGATTCAGCGGCTGTGGGCGGTCAACCAGTGCCTGGCCTGCCACCCCGACCCCAAGGATCCCATTTATCAGAAGGAACTCGATTATCGTGCCCTTGATCGTTGTCTTAATCGCCCTGCTCCTGCCGATCGCGACGAACGTTCACGCTGACGACGGGTGTCGTGTCTGCCACGCGGTCGAGCTGCGCGGGATTCATGCGGGGCTGGATTGCGCCTCATGCCACGGTGAAGATGCCGGGCAGCGTCCGCCGGGAGCTGCATTGAGCGCCACTGCAATCTATTGCCAGGAGTGTCATCCCGACACTCTCGGCGTTCTGCACGGCCCCATGGCGCACCGCCAGGCGGAGCAGGATTTTGTCGCGCGCTCCTGGGGGCAGGCCGATCCGGATTTCTACCAGAAAAACTGCGCCCAATGTCATGTTCGCACCTGTACGGATTGCCACGGCCTGGACGGGCATGATATCGCGCGTCCGACCAAGGAAGACTGCCATGCCTGCCATCGTGGCTATTATGTCGGGGCTGATTACTACGGCTACGCACCACGCGAGGATGCCCAGCGCTACCAGCGCGGCCTGAGCTACGGCGGTGAACACTATCTGAAGATGCGTCCTGATGTTCACGCGCGCGCCGGAATGGCGTGCGGCGACTGCCATGATATGAACAGCCTTGCACAGGGTCGGACCGCCTCCCGCACCTGCCTCGACTGTCACGAGCCGGACCCCGAAGTGATCGAGCACGGCATTGCCGCGCATATGCAGAAGGTTGAATGCTATGCCTGTCACTCCGGCTGGGCGCCGCAGCAATACGCGACTTTTTTTATCCGTTTCACCGACGGGGAGGTACCGGATTATTTCATCCTGCGCCGCGACCGGACCGCTCCCGATTACGTGCGCAGCGCCTACCTGCGTTTTCAGAACCTGCCGCCGTTGGGGATCAGCGAACGTGGCAGAGTGAGCCCCATTCGCCCCCAGTTCCAGGCTTATTTCAGTGAAATCTCTGCGGACGGTCCGGTGGGCGAACCCAACCGCAAGCTTGCGGCGCAGTGGAAGGCGTTTTTCCCTCACACGATCCAGCGCGGCACGCCCATGTGCGACCAGTGTCATGACAATCCGCAGCGTTTTCTTCTGCAGAAGCCCGAAGACCGCATTTACCGCATCGACGAAGACGGCCTGGGTCTGCAATCCTTCTGGATGCAGGAGGGGCAGACTCTCGTCAATGGCTCTTTTTACGATGCGGCGCGTTATGAGCGCATGAGTCGCCGCGACGGCGAATATGTAAAGGCATATGTTGAAAAATGGAAGAGACTGACAGAAAGCGTCGGCGCCTCGTCGCAGCCCTGATTGCCGCTGCGGGGGCGGTGTTTTTTCTCGGGCGCTTTTTTCGCCCCATGAGCCGCACCGCCGAGGTGCGGCTGGATGTCCCGCGCGAACCGGTCCCTGCCGACGGGGCGCTGGTCTACGCCCGTTCACGGGTGGCGCTGGTGCGCGATGGAGACCGGATTCAGGCCCTTGACCTTAGCTGCACCCATCTCGGCTGTACCGTGACGGTCACCCCCACAGAGCTGGTGTGTCCCTGCCACGGCAGCCGCTTTGACCTCCAGGGACAGGTGCTGGAAGGCCCGGCACAGCGCCCGTTGAAAAAATTGACGCTGCAGGAAACGGAAGACCGCTGGGTGGTGACGGCATGAGCTTCGTGCGTGAATTCATTGCTCATCTGTTCCCGCAGATGGTGCGCCGCAACGATCTGCGCCTGACCTATACCTTCTGTCTCGGCGGGCTGGCGTTCACCGCTTTTCTGCTGTTGCTGGCCAGCGGCCTGCTGCTGCTGTTCTATTATCAGCCGACCGCCGAAGGGGCCTTCGCATCAATTCTCTATCTCGAGGAGCATGTCGCCGGCGGCAGATATCTGCGCAGTCTGCACCGGCTGAGTTCTCATGCGCTTCTGATCCTGCTTTTTCTGCATACCCTGCGCGTCATCTGGACTGGAGCTTACCGGCCGCCGCGCCAGCTCAACTGGCTGATCGGCTTCGCCCTGCTGTGCCTGGCCGTGTTTTCCGGCTACACCGGCTACCTGCTGCCGATGGATCAGCTGGCCCTGTGGGCGACGCAGACCGGCATGGAGCTGCTCCACACCCTGCCCGGCGGGGGGATTCTTCACGCTTTCCTGGTGCCCGACGGCATCGGCGGGACCCTGTCGCTGCTGCGGTTCTATGCCCTGCATATCGTCGTTCTGCCTGCTGCCATGCTGGTGTTGATCTCTCTGCATTTTTACCGGGTGCGTAAAGATAAAGGGGTTCTGCCATACCTATGAGTGATGGCGTCGCAAAAATTCCGCCCTACGGCGTTAGGGCGTTTTTTCAGGACCTCGACATACCTGATGTATGCCTTCGCCCCTGGAAAACCACCAAGCCTTGTAGGACGAAATTTTTGCTTAGCCATACTCTATTTTTTTCGAGTTCATCATGAGTGATTACGTCAAAAGTTCGCCGCATTTTTTCCGTCTGATCAAGCGGGCCTTTATCGCGGTGTGCATCATTCTGCTCGTGCTGGCCGCGGTGGTCCCCGCGCCGCTGCAGGAAGCCGCCGATTTCGGCCGTGTGCCCAACCCGTCCAAGTCGGCCTGGTTTCTTCTGTGGGCGCAGGAACTGGTCAGCTACTCCAACTCGTTCGTTTACCTGATTGTGGCCATGGGGCTGTTTTTTGCGCTGCTGCCCTGGCTGCCGCGCACCCGCCCCGCGGTGCGTGCGCGCTGGTTTCCGCCTGAGCAGCGAGTCGTCAATCTACTGACTCTGGCTTCTTTTGTCCTGATCATCACATTGACCATCATCGGGTTTTTCTTTCGGGGGGAAAATTGGTCTTTCGTCCTGCCCTTCTGATCACCGTCTTTATTCTCTGCGGATTTCTGCCGGCCGCGGTCCAGGCGTCGGTCAGCTGCCTGCGCTGTCATGCAACGCATTATGCCGAGATGGGCGGCTGTGTCGACTGCCATCGCGGAGATCCCCGTTCATCGCGCCCTGTCATTGCGCACTATGGCCTGATCCCGGCAGACTACGCTCATTTCACCCTGCCGGACACCGAGGAGGTCAAAAACGGCAATAAGCTCCTCGACGAAATGGCCTGCCGGCGCTGCCATGTGATCGGCGGCCGCGGAAATCGGCTGGCGACTTCCCTCGATCAGAGCGTCAACCTCTCCGATCCCCTGACGCTGGCCGAGGCGATCCGGGATCCGGTTCTGTTCATGCCCGATTTCCAGATTCCCGCCCCCCTGTTGGTGGAGGTGGTCAATGCCCTTTATGCCGCCGGTGTCGGCCGCGAAGTCCCGCAGGAGGAGCCCCCGCAGGTGGTACACTTCGAGGCGAACGACAAAACCCAGGAAAACGTATTCATCAAAAACTGCGGCGGCTGCCATCGTACCCTGACCGCGGCTCTCGGCGGCCTCGGCAGAGGCGAAGTGGCGCCCAACCTCTCCGGTTTGCTGACCCCCTTCTTTCCCCCCACCTACAAAGAGGATTCTGAAGATCCCTGGAATCGCGAAAACCTGAAAAAGTGGATTGAAAACCCTCGCAAAAGTCGACCACTGGCCCGTATGGCGCCGGTACGCCTGGAAGAAGAGGATTTCAATCGGTTGATAGACATCCTTGATGAGGATGTCACGGTTAAAGGGGACCTTGAAGAAGGGTAAGAAATTTTTCATTTTACTCCTTTACAGGAAGATTTGGTGGTGCTAATCTTGTCCTGTTATTTCTCGGGTTAATCGTTTCAGGGTTTTCACGCTTTTCCCTGTAGTAAACATCCCCGGGAAATCTGCCACATTGATCTCACGTGGAAGGGAGTCAGGATGTTCAATCGAATGAAGATCGGACCTAAGTTGTTGGCGGCTTTCGGAGTGGTACTGGCTCTGACCGCACTCGTCGGTCTGGTGGGTTATGTCGGCATGAACAAGATCATGGCGCGGGTCGAAATTTCGGCAGGCGTCTCTGAAATGCTGCACCAGCTTGAGGAGGCGCAGGGTGCCGAGAAGCGTTTTGCCCTGGTGGGTGAAGAGGCCTATGCGGAATCTGTGCGGTCGCACATCGGGCGGATGGAGGAGATCGCGCAAAGCCTCACCTCCACCGAGGCCGCCCAGGGGGTCTGGGGCCAGCTTGACGAGGTGCGCGCCGCCGCGAAGGTCTACCTTGAAAACTTCGACCAGTATGTCGCTTCCGAGCAGCAGCGCGTCAAAGCGACCGAAGAAATGATGGCCAGCTCCAACGTGGTTCTGAATGCCCTGATGCAGGTGCGCGAAGACCAGATGAGCCAGGTGGCGGAACTGCGCGAAAATCAGGAAGATTATCATCTCTGGCAGTATGATGAGCTTTTAGTGGCGCGCTATGACCGGGTTGAGATGACCGATCGCATGATGCTTTTTTTCACCAATGCCCGCAAATTCGAGAAAGAATATTTTCTTTCCGGAGAACAGAAATACATTGACCGCACCTGGCAGACGCTGGAGGCGGTTCAGAACCTCGGTGACGGGCTGATCGACAGTCTGGACGAGCCCGACAGTATTGCATTGCTCGAGCAGATGCAGCAGGCGCTTTCCGATTTTGTCGGGCAGCTTGAGAATGTTGTTGACCAGTTGGCGCGCCAGCAGGCGTTGGCCGAAACGATGGGGCAGCGAGCCCAAGCGACGGTCGCGGCCTGCAACCAGGCTGTCGCCATACAGAAAGCCGGCATGACGGATCTGATGACCCAGGCGACCCGCGGCTTGCTGGTCGGGCTGGGTGTGGCCCTGCTGATCGGCGCACTGCTGGCGGTTCGTATCTCGCTGGGGATTCAGCGTCCCCTGGCAAAGGCAGTGGACCTGCTGGGTGATCTGGAAGCGGGACGCCTTGCCTCGCGTCTGAAACTCAATCGCGGCGATGAGGTTGGCATCCTGGCGCGAACCATGGATTCTTTCGCCGAAAGTCTGGAAAACGAAATTGTGCATCCGCTCAAGCGTCTGGCTGACGGCGATCTGGCTTTTGAAGTCCATCCCCGGGGCGAGGACGATGCCATTCGCCATGCGCTGGCCAATGTGCGTCAGGATCTCAACGAATTGCTGAGCGAAGTCCGGGCGGTTGGCGACCAGATTGCATCGGGCAGCAGCCAGGTCGCCGATTCAAGCCAGTCCCTGTCGCAGGGGGCCACCGAGCAGGCCAGTTCTCTGCAGGAGATCAGCGCTTCCATGAACGAGCTGGCCTCTCAGACCAAAAGCAATTCGGAGAATGCCCAGCAGGCTAACCGTAATTCCGACGAAACCAAAGTTTCGGCCGAGAAGTGCAACGACCAGATGCGGCACATGGTTGCGGCCATGGACGAGATCCGCACAGCGGGTTCCGATATCTCCAAAATCATCAAAACCATCGACGAGATCGCCTTTCAGACCAATCTGCTGGCTCTGAATGCCGCTGTGGAAGCGGCCCGCGCCGGACAGCACGGCAAAGGCTTTGCGGTCGTAGCCGAAGAGGTGCGCAACCTGGCGGCACGCAGCGCCAAGGCGGCGCATGAAACCGCCGAACTGATCGAGGGGACCGTCAACAAAACGGAAAACGGTTCAAAGCTGGCCAATGAAACCGCTGAGACACTGGAGCGTATCGTCGCGCAGACTGCGGAGGTATCTTCACTGATCAGCTCCATTGCCGGGGCGTCCAACGAACAGGCGGCCGGCATCTCCGAAGTGAATCAGGGGCTGAGCCAGATCGATCAGGTCACCCAGCAGAACACCGCCAACGCAGAGCAAACCGCGGCGGCAGCCGAACAGCTTTCCAGTCAGGTGGCGCATATGAAGCAGATGTTGGGGCGCTTCCATCTGGCAGCTGGCGAGGCCGGGAGCGGCATGCTTTCATTGCCGCCTGCCAATGGTTTCGGCGATGAAGATCAGGCTGGCCAATTAGATAAGGACGGTTTCTGGGCAAGTTGAGCTCCTGTTCGGAAAGGCCGCAAGTTGTTTTTTTTATCTGAGCTGACGGGCCAGTCATAAAAGAGGCGCACCCAGTGCGGATGGCGCCTCTTTTTTATGATGAAAGGTGGTGGCGAAAACTTTTCAAACGGGCTGTTAATCGCGAGGATTACGGGTTCGCACATTGTACATCGGAATATTTTCGTCGGCGGTGACAAGGATCAAACCTTCAGCCTGTGCCTGGGCAATCAGCATTCGGTCAAATGGGTCGCGATGCAATACCGGCAGGTGACCGGCCAACTGGCCATGGTAAAGGCTGATGGGGAGTTTGCTGAAACCTTCATCCTCCACCACTGAGTCCATGTCCTGTGGGGCTTCGAGTTTGCCGAGCGACATCTTTATGGAAATTTCCCAGGTTGTGGCCGCGCTTATGAAAACCTGATTGCGCCGGTCGCTGATCACCTTCCTGCAGCGCGGCCCCAGTTGCGGAAGATCGCCAAGCCACCACAGCAGAGCATGGGTGTCGAGCAGAAAGCGCTGCATCAGTTGTCTTCCTCAAAGGCGCTGATGATATCCTCCGGCGTCTCGTCAAAATCATCGGCAATGCGGATTTTCCCCTTGAAGCGCCCAGGTTGGCGCGGGGTGCGGTTTTCCTTGTGGGGGAGAATGTCCAGATAGGGCTTTCCCGCTTTGGCGATAACCACGGTTTCTCCCTGCCAGACTCTTTCAGCCAGAGCGGACAGTTTGCTCTTGGCTTCATGCATATTGACCTGCATAACTTTCTCCTTTATCACTGCTTGCAGTATTGAAGTTAGAATCCGCGAGGTAAATAAATGTCTCCGCTTTTTTAAGAAAGGCTTAGCCAGACTTAGTTTTATTTTAAGGGTAAGCGATTGAATCTGCTTGTGTCAATGCCTGATGGCGTCGCAAAAACTCACCAACTGCTGCGTTGCTGCAATTGCTCTCGCTGCTTCGACGTACGTAAGTACGCCTCATTGCTCGACAATCGCGCGCCTTGCATTTGGCGCTTTTTGCT
>JAXHUR010000058.1:0-8793 GCA_034189505.1 Thermodesulfobacteriota bacterium
TCAAGGGTGTTCTGTAAACGTCCGCTGATTTCAGATTATCAGAACCGGAAAGCCCCCCGCAACCTTGAGTTGCGGGGGGCTTTCCGGTATGGAATTGAAAAAATGAAGCTCGAAGCGCGGCGATTCCTTCCTGCAGCGCTGGTGCTGCTTTCGCATGACGACCCCCGGCCCGGAAGGTCTCCGCAGGGGGCAAATCACTGCGCAGGCATAGACGGAATACCCGTGAGACGTCACTGCCGGCTTCCCTGATTCAGCAGCGGGCAGTGCGGTTCCTGGGGACCTTAAGCGGCAAAGTAGTTGTAGTCGTCGCCTTCGACGCTCTCGCTTTGCGCCTCGAGGAACGAATTGCGCTGGCTGTCGTTCACGATTTCAACCAACCCGTGGTTGACCGACCATACGGTTCCGCAAATGCTGCACTCGACGATGTCTTCATAGAATCCATCGGCGTGAAGATCGAGTTCATTCTGTTGATAGGTTTTGCAGACGGGGCATTTCATGACCCATACTCCTTTCAGGTGTGTTCACGATGTAGCTGACTTATTTACGAACCATTATAGGATCAAAATTATTTAAAGCAAGGGGGTCGCAAAACAAAAACCTAAATAAAACAAGGTGTTATGTTGGTTTTTGTTTTGCGTGGTAGACCGATGGTTTAATTCGGGAACGGGCCGATCGCACTGCTCGAGGTTAAAAAAGCACCAAAACTCGCTGAACCACATGAAATTGTGTTGATGTCCGGAATAGACCATCATTTGAAAAATGAAAGGAAAAGAAAAAGCAAAAAAAAGCAAAAAATCGAAAAAACTTTGCTGATTCCAATCTCAAAACCCTGTATCAGTAAAAACTCAGGGGAAAAGAGTCTTCTGGCGGAGTGTAGGGCAGCATGCCGCGCCCGGGGGAAGTCCGTCCTACGAAAGAAACAGGGGCAGGGAGCAGGCCGGAATCAACCCGCGCGCCTCGGCGCGCCCAAGAAGTTCAGAAACGGCCTGTTCCCCTTCGGAGCCGAGGTTGAGGGAGAAGTCGTTGACGTAGAGCTCAATGTGATTGTCGATAACCTCGTCCTCTAGTTCCTGGGCATGCTGGCGGATATAGGAACGGGCTTCACCGGGGTGGACGTGGGCGTAGGCCAGGCTGTCATGAACCGCCTGGTCGAGCCTGCCGATCAGCTCCGCACCGAGATCGCGGCGGGCAAGGATCCCGCCGAGCGGAATCGGCAATCCGCTGGTCTTCTCCCACCACTCTCCCAGGTCAAGGATCTTCAGCAGGCCGTGCTTTGCATAGGTAAAGCGGGATTCGTGAATGATAACGCCCGCATTCACCTCTCCTGAGCAGATCGCCGGCATAATCCGGTCGAAGCGCATGACGGCGATATTTCCATACCCTTCGCCGTAGAGCTGCAGCAGCAGGTTGGCGGTGGTGAGCAGGCCGGGGATGGCGATGCGTTTTCCGCGCAGATCGGCCATGCTGGCTGGTTCGGCGGCAATGACCAGCGGCCCGCAGCCGCGCCCCAGGGCGCCGCCGCTGCGCAGCAGGGCGTAGTTTTCGCGCAGGTGCCCCAGAGCGTGATAGCTGATTTTTGTCAGATCGAGCACCGCGTTGCGGGCAAGCTGATTGAGTGTTTCCACGTCTTCGAGCCGCTCCCGGATCTGAATGCCGGGGATGGCCATATGTCCATGCACCAGGGCGTGGAAGATAAAGGTGTCGTTGGGGCAGGGGGAATAACCCAGGGTCAGTGTCTTCATAAAGACGGCTCCTGGCAAGAGATATGCGCGATGAAGCTGTTGCAGGCATCCTCGGCGGCCGAACAGGCCGCCGGCAGGTTCCAGGCGGCCGGGTCGCGGTGGCCGGTCCAGTTGGAGATGCCGCGAATTTCCACCATGTCGATTCCGAAGCGGCGGCAGATCAACGCAATGGCGGAACCTTCCATGTTTTCGCACAGGGCCCCGGTTCGATGCCAGAGGTTATCACTGGCCGCCCGGTTTCCCGAGCCGGTGGAGACCGTGACGACGGGTCCGCTGCGCCATTGACAGCGGCGCCGGGAGGATGTGGCGGAGAGGGCGCCGCTTGCCTTGCTTACCCAGGCTTTGGATAACGTCAGGCGGTTGAAAAGGGGAGGGGCCTGCCGCTCGAGCAGCTGAAGGCCAAGTTTTTCAAGCCCCAGGAAGGCATCGGAGGTCGCAACCCCCTCGTCGCCGAAGATTTCCTCGGTTGCCAGCACCAGGTCGCCGAGCGCCAGCTCTGTCTGGGGGAAAGCCCCCGCGCAGCCGAAATTGATGACCAGTGCGGGGCGGTAGGTCATCAGCGCAACGGTACAGGCCGACGCCGCATTGGCCTTGCCGACTCCGGTGAGAACCAGGACCAGCTCCTGTCCGCCGACCTCGCCGAGAAAAGCGCAGAAGCCCCCGGGCAGTTCCGAGCGCTGTGGCAGTGCGGATCGCCAGAAGGAGGTTTCAACGGAGGTCGCGGCAAGAAGCACAATCATCGGCAATGATCAACAGAAGAGATTACTGTTCAACGCGGGATCGCAATTATGCCATCCCGCGAGGCGAATAGATGCCAAAAGAGAAGGGTGGACGGGTCGTAAGACCGGACCCGAGGCGGCAGAGAAAACCTGTGCGAGTGCTACGAATTCAGTTGTAATACCAGCCGCTGCGGATCAGGTCGCGGCGCAGCTCTGCGCCGGGATTGCGCACCATACCGTGATACCAGAAGCGTTCGTGCGGAGGCTTCTGCTCTGGAGGATGATCGAGCCGCTTGCGGCGGTCGGTGAGAATTTTTTTGAAGCGTTCATCGGTTTCGCCGATGATGTCGATAATCTTCTCCCGCTGCACCTCCGGCGCTTCATCGATGACAAACTGGATCATGTCGCGCAGCTGGAGTCCCTGCTGGTATTCCCAGAGATCCCCGTTAAACCCGCCCTCGCACTCGAGAACGAAGTCGTTCCAGTCGAACAGCAGGTTGCCGAAATCGTCCTCGGCAAACTCGGCGTAATCACCATGCCGCAGCAGAATCCCCTCGATAATGTCCTGATCGCGTTTTGACAGGAAAAAACTCAGGCTTTCCTCGACCGGATACATGTCCAGCTCTTCGGTCAGATCGCGGCAGAAATGGACATAATCGAGAGCCTTCTCGTCAAGTTCACGCAGCGGTTCGGGCAGATCCTCGCGCGGATGCCATAGCAGCGACAGGTGATCATGACCGAAATCGGTCGGGAACAGCAGTTCGGGGTCGTGCTGCAGGCCGAGGCGGGAAAACAGGTCCATCACCCGCAGGTGATTGCCGGTGAAGCAGGTGACGACCTTCTCCTCGGAATAAAACAGCTCCATCCCCTCGCGATTGTTGGCCAGCCCGAAACCGACGAATCCATCATGGACCAGACGCGGCAGGTACGGTGTAATCACCTCGATGATTTCCGTCACCGGCATATAGGGGGAATAGAAAATCGTGGGCAGGGGGCGGTCTGCGCTGTCCGCCGGGCGGGTCGAGCCGACCTGGTCCTCGTAGAATTCCAGGATAAAAAAGGCTTCATCCCCGAGAAAACGGGCGAACTCGTGAAACAGAGACGCGACACGCGCGGCGTTCAGCACTGCATGAAAGCGAAACGCATCACGGGAATTTTCCAGCAGATGAAAGGTGTAGCCCTCCTGCTGCGGTGTTTTGCGGCCGGTCAGGGCGTCACTCCAGGGTTGGAAGCCGACGGGGTACTCAAAAGAGTTGGGTCGTTGCCGAGGGGATTTCATGAACTCCTGCGTTCTCAGCGCGCCATGCAGATGCGGCGCGGAAATGGCACTGAAGCCCATGGACTGCAGCGCTTCAGATATGAAAAAGATAAGATATTTGGCGCTCCAAGTCAACCTTGATGGCGTCCCAAAAACTCACCAACCGCTGCGAAGCTGCAATTGCTCTCGCTGCTTCGACGTACGTATTTGGCGCTTTTTGCTTAGCCTTCGACATTGATGCTTTTTTGCGAAAGCATCAACCTTACCTCCTGTGCGGGCTCCAACCTGGGAAAGAGGTGCATGAAAGCGAAGCCTGACAATGGTCCGAAGTTAAGTATTGAAAAATGGGGTTTATTTTTGATAAATCTTTTTATTGCCAATAAAAATAGCTGTTGACAATTTTTACCATTTCCGCTATACCGGGCCACAAATAAAAAAGGGTTTTATTTGTGGGGCAGCGACCATGGATTACAATATCGGGGAAAAAATCAAAAAGTTGAGAAAAGCGCGCAAGCTCACCCTGCAGCAGGTGGCCAACGAAACGGGATTTTCTCCTGCGCTGATTTCACAGATCGAAAACAACAATGTCTCCCCCCCCATTGCGACCCTGTCGAAGATCGCCCGTTTTTTCGATGTCAAAATGGGCCTGTTTTTCGACGAGGAAGAGGTCGAGAGCAAATTCGAGGTGGTGCGACGCGGCGAACGCCGCGTGGTGTCGCGCGTGATCAGCAAGGCCGGCACCGGCCACGGCTATACCTACGAGGCTCTCTCTTTCCGCAAGCGCAACAAGAAGATGGAACCCTTCATGCTGACCGTCAAGGAGCGCGCCGCTGAAGAGAATCTCTACAGCCACGAGGGCGAGGAGTTCCTGCTGATCCTCAAAGGGCAGGCCGAACTGATCCTTGACGAGCAGCGCATCGAACTCAATGAAGGTGACGCGGTCTATTTTGATTCCGACGTCCGCCACCGCCTGCTGGCAGCCGAAGGCAGCGAGGTGGAAGTGCTGGCGGTGGTGACGCGATAAAGGCCTATTCGCCACGAAGACTCGAAGACACGAAGAAGATCTTTTTTAACGCAGAGGCGCAAAGTTTTTAACGCAGAGACGCAGAGAATAATCTTAAAATCAAGATTTTTAGAATTTAAAACCAAAAAAAGCTTTTAGGTTTCTCTCTCTCTCTGTCTCTGCGTCTCCCTCTCCGTTAAAGATTTTTTGCCTTCTTAGCGTCTTCGTGGCTAAACTATTCCCGCAACCCCAATAAACGAGGTTACCGAGATGAGTTCTTTCGAAAAGAAGACCCTGAGCGATTGGGAAGCTCAGGCGAAGAAGGAGAAGAAGACCGACGACCTGTCCGATTTCAAATGGGAGACCCCTGAAGGGATCACGGTCAAGCCCCTTTATACCATGGCCGACCTGGAAAAGCTCGAAGCACCTGATTCACTGCCGGGCCTGCCCCCTTACGTGCGCGGCCCCATGGCGACCATGTACGCCGGGCGTCCCTGGACGGTGCGCCAGTACGCCGGCTTCTCCACCGCCGAGGAGTCCAACGCCTTCTACCGCCGCAACCTCGCAGCCGGCCAGCAGGGGCTTTCAGTGGCTTTCGACCTGGCGACTCATCGTGGCTACGACTCTGATCATCCGCGCGTCGAGGGCGATGTCGGCAAGGCCGGGGTGGCCATCGATTCGGTCGAGGATATGAAAATCCTCTTCGATGGCATTCCGCTCGACCAGGTGTCGGTGTCGATGACCATGAACGGCGCGGTGCTGCCGATCATGGCCAACTACATCGTCGCCGCAGAGGAGCAGGGCGTCTCCCAGGAGAAACTCTCCGGCACCATCCAGAATGACATTCTCAAAGAATTCATGGTGCGCAACACCTACATCTACCCGCCCGAACCCTCCATGCGCATCGTGGCCGACATCATCGAATACACTTCAAAGCACATGCCGCGCTTCAATTCCATCTCCATCTCCGGCTACCATATCCAGGAAGCCGGCGCCAACAATGTGCTGGAGCTGGCCTTTACCCTGAGCGATGGACTTGAGTACGTCAAGGCGGCTCTCGACCGCGGCCTCGATATCGACTCCTTCGCGCCCCGGCTGTCGTTTTTCTTCGGTATCGGCATGAACTTCTTCATGGAGGCGGCCAAGCTGCGCGCCGCACGCTTCCTGTGGTCGGAGCTGATGAGCCGCTTCAACCCGAAGAACCCCAAATCCTCCATGCTGCGCACGCACTGCCAGACTTCGGGCTGGTCGCTGACCGAGCAGGACCCCTACAACAACGTCATCCGCACCACCCTCGAAGCGCTTGCGGCGGTGCTGGGCGGCACCCAGTCGCTGCACACCAACGCTCTCGACGAAGCCATCGCTCTGCCCTCCGAGCACAGCGCGCGCATCGCCCGCAACACCCAGCTGGTGATTCAGGAGGAGACCGGCATCACCAATGTGGTCGATCCTCTCGGCGGCTCCTATTATGTGGAATCGCTGACTGCGGAGCTGATCGACGAGGCCCGCGTGATTCTCAAGGAGATCGAGGACCTGGGCGGCATGACCAAGGCCATCGAATCGGGGATGCCCAAGCTGCGCATCGAGGAATCCGCGGCGCGCAAGCAGGCGGCCATCGACTCCGGACGCGACGTGATCGTCGGCGTCAACAAGTACAAGGTGGACAAGGAATCGCCCATCGAAACCCTCGACGTGGACAACGCCGCAGTGCGCGAATCGCAGATCCGCCGCCTGGAGAAGATCCGCTCCACGCGCGACGAGAATGCCTGCCGCCAGGCCCTTGACGCCATCACCCGCGCCTGCGAGAGCGATAAAGAGAATCTGCTCGGCCTGTGCGTGGAGGCGGCCCGTCATCGCGCCACCGTGGGAGAGATCTCCGACGCCATGGAAAAGGTCTTTGGGCGCCACCGCGCCGAGATCAAACTCGTTTCGGGAGCTTACGGAGAAGTGGTGAAGAACGACAAGGATTTCGAAGCGGTGAAAAAGGCAGTCGAGGCCTTCACCGAAAAGGAGGGGCGTCGCCCCCGCATCCTGATTGCCAAGATGGGGCAGGACGGACATGACCGCGGCGCCAAAGTGGTGGCATCTGCCTACGCTGATGCCGGCTTCGACGTCGACGTCGGCCCTCTGTTCCAGACTCCGGAAGAGGCGGCCAGGATGGCGGTGGAAAACGATGTCCACGTGGTCGGCGTATCGAGTCTGGCCGCCGGCCATAAAACCCTGGTGCCGCAACTGGTGGCGGAATTGAAGAAGCTTGGCGCCGACGATATCGCCGTGGTGTGCGGCGGCGTCATCCCCCGCACCGACTACGATGCCCTGTTTGCCGCGGGGGCGGGCAAGATCTTCGGTCCCGGCACCCCCATCGCCGTATCGGCGGTGCAGACGCTTGAAGCCATCGAAGAAAAGCGCCGCTGAGCACGGGATCCATAGACGTGATCAAACTTGATGATCTGGCGGCCGGCGTGCGCGCGGGCAACGTTCGCGCGCTGGCCAAAGCCATTACCCTGGTGGAGAGCCGCAACCTCGACCACTCCCGCGCGGCCACAGCGCTGCTCGACGAACTCCTGCCCGATACCGGCAACTCCATCCGCATCGGCATCTCCGGCGTGCCCGGCGTCGGCAAAAGCACCTTCATCGAAACTTTCGGGCGTCACCTGACCGCACAGGGGCATCGGGTGGCGGTGCTGGCGGTCGACCCCAGTTCGCGCATCTCCGGCGGCAGCATCCTCGGCGACAAGACCCGCATGGAGAACCTGGCTCGCGACCCCAATGCCTTTATCCGCCCTTCGCCCGCCGGCGAGACCCTCGGCGGCGTGGCCCGCAAGACGCGTGAGACCATGCTGGTATGTGAGGCCGCGGGCTACGACGTGATCATCGTCGAGACGGTGGGTGTGGGCCAATCCGAAATCACGGTCGCCTCCATGGTCGACTTCTTCCTGCTGCTGCAGCTGCCCGGCGCGGGTGACGAGCTGCAGGGGATCAAGAAGGGGGTGATGGAGATCGCCGACGCCATCGTTATCAACAAGGCCGAAGGCGACAACCGCCCCAAGGCCGATCTGGCCCGCCGCCAGTACCTCAACGCCCTGCATATCCTGCAGCCGCGCAGCCCCGACTGGCAGGTGCCGGTTCTGCTGTGCAGCGCCCTGAAAGGGGAGGGGATCGCCGAGGTCTGGCAGACCATCGATTGCTTCCGCACCACCATGAAGAACAACGGCCACTTCGATAAGCGCCGCAGCACCCAGAGCCTCGACTGGATGTGGTCGCTGCTCATGGACGACCTCAAAGACCTCTTCCTCCGCGATCCCCGCGTAGAAAACCTGCTCCCCACCGTCCGCCAAGCCGTCGCCCAGGGCATCACCACCCCCGGCGCGGCGTCCAGGCGGTTGCTGGAGGCGTTTAAAAGGCATTGAATTTTTCAACGGAGAGGCGGAGAGACTTGGAAAAAGGCGCAGAGAGTGCAGCGTGGTTGAATCGTTTGAGCGGAATTCTGCTGGATGCGGCCATGGAGGTCCATCGCGTATTGGGTGGGCCGGGACTGCTTGAGAGTATTTATGAAGAAGCTTTTGTTCATGAAATGAGGATTCGAGGTCTTTCGGTTGAACGGCAGGTTTCAATTCCAGTCAGTTACAAGGGCCAGGCTATCAAGCATCCATTGGTGCTTGACCTGATGGTTGAAAACAGCATCATCCTCGAGATAAAAAGCGTAGAGAAATTCAACCCGATTTTCGCGACACAATTGCTGACCTATTTACGACTGACCCAGCGACCGCTAGGACTTGTGATCAATTTTGGCGAGCGTTACCTGAAAAACGGTTTCCACCGCGTGGTCAACTATTTCCCCGATTCATGATGTGGCTTTTCTCTCCGTGCTTTTTATTCCTCTCCGCCTCTGCGTTAAAATCTTTGCAAAGGAGACCGAAAAAATGACCAAAAAAATCAACCATATCGGCATCGCTGTTAAAAGCCTCGACGCTTCCACACCCTTCTACCGCGACGTGCTGGGCATGGCCTTCGAGGGCACTGAGGAGGTCGCTGAGCAGAAGGTGCGGGTGGCGTTTTTTGCGGTTGGGG
>JAXHUR010000058.1:8893-21161 GCA_034189505.1 Thermodesulfobacteriota bacterium
ATCGCTGTTAAAAGCCTCGACGCTTCCACACCCTTCTACCGCGACGTGCTGGGCATGGCCTTCGAGGGCACTGAGGAGGTCGCTGAGCAGAAGGTGCGGGTGGCGTTTTTTGCGGTTGGGGAAAGCCGGGTGGAACTTTTGGAGCCGACCTCCGATGATTCGCCGGTCGCCAGGTTCATCGAAAAAAACGGCGAAGGGATCCATCATCTGGCCTACGAGGTCGATGATATCGGAAAAACACTGACCGTGCTGCGCGACTCCGGTGTGCGGCTGATCGACGAAACCCCCAGGAGTGGCGCACACGGTACATCCATTGCCTTTCTGCACCCAAAGGCGACGGGAGGTGTGCTGACCGAGCTGTGTCAGCCGGGTGATCACTAGAAAAATAGACCAGATTTCGCAAAAACAAACCACCTGAAACAAACAATGTTTTGTAGGAGATGCTTTATTTTTAAAGCGTAGGAGATTGAATTTACTTACCATTTTTTTTGATTGACAATCGAGGGAAAATGATAAAATCTAGAGCGGTGAAATTTTAAAACAAAACTCTGTTTTTTTACGGTTGACGACGGATGCTGACCCGCTAGACTGAAAAACCGGTTATTTCGCTAAATGCCGTTTTGCCGTTTCAGACCCCGGTTGGGTTCGGTCTGTTTTCTGAAGCAGCCCCGGCCCGACGACGAGGAGTTCTTGATGAAAAAAGCCCTTCTGCTGCCGTTTTTTTTCTCCGTCCTCGTTATGCTCACGCCCGGCGCCGCCTTCTCCCTGGGCGCCGGCGACACCCCGCCCGATTTCACCCTGACCTCCCTTGACGGTGAAGAGGTCTCCCTGTCCGATTTCAAAGGGCGCGTGATCATCCTCAAACTGGCCACGACCTGGTGCCCGACCTGCAAGCAGCAAAACGAAACTTTCCTGGCAAACGACCGTTTTCTCTCGGAAAACGACGCCGTTGTTATCGACGTCTTTGTACAGGACTCCGAGAAAATGGTGCGTAAATACATGGGTGGCAGAGAATTCGGCATGACCTTCGTGCCTCTTGTGGATGACGGCCAGGCCTACCGTGCCTATAATGTGTACCTCATCCCGCGCGTCCTGGTTATCGATCGCGAGTTCAAAGTCCTGCGCGACGGGGGATACCTGCCCAGCAGCGAGCTGCGCAGCCTGGTGAAAGAAGCGGCTGCGGAAAAACAGGACTCCTGAAATGGCTTTTCCCTTTTCGCTTCCGGGCAGATCCTGTGAATTCGTGGCGTTTGAACAACAGCACTGTGGCGCGGACTCAACAGCAGGCCGACAAGGCGCAACGCGGCAGAAAACTCTGTCGCAGAAAGTATGACGTCTTTTCAGCTATTTAGCAGGATACAAGCGGCGTACCATAAAATGGTGGTTGTTGGCACTTATTTTGTAGAGGATTTTAAAGTCGCTGTTTTCCTTCAAGGTTCCCGACGGGGAGATCTTGACTGATCCTGACATGACAACGAGAGGAGGTGAAACAATGAAAAAGCTGATGACTCTGGTTATGGTGGCCATGCTGGCCCTGTCCCTGGGCGCATGCGCCGGGATGAAGAAGGATGAAGGAAAGGTGCGCGTCAAATGCCCCGCCTGCGGGTATGAGTTTGAAACGCCCACTGCTCACGAGTAAAACGTTCGGGCGTAAGGGCCGGCTGGCATCGCCAGCCTAAAAAAAACGATTTTTCTATTGTATTCAGGAGGTCAAAGTGAGTAAGAGCGTAAGAATACTGATTGCCCTGGCGGCTGTCGTGGCGATGGCCACCCCCGCCCTGGCGGAATTCACCTTGGGTGGGTACTTCCGTACCCAGGGGTATCTGCAGAACATTGAAACCAAAAATAGTGGCGGCGGTCTGTACGGCAACGACGACTCCGACACCATGAACGTCATCGATCAGCGCTTCCGAGCCAAGCTCGGCTACACCCTCAACGATTACGTCAGCTTTGTATATTACGGCGAAGTTGATACGACTTGGGGCGAGCAGTCCAAGGGCGGAATCGGCGGTGGTGGTATGGTCGGCGCTGACGGTGTCAACATCGAAACCAAGAACATTTATGTCGACTTCAAGATGCCGGATGCAAATTCTAACTTGCGTTTGGGTATTCAAGGGATTAAAGACTCTTTCGACGGCGTCGTCTTCTTCAACGACATGGCGGCCATCAATCTGAGCGGCAAAGCCGGTCTTCTTGACTACGCTCTGATTTATTCCAAGTGGTCGGAAGGTGATGAATTTGAATTTGATGACACCGATTTTTATGCTCTTGATGTGTCTCATAAATATGGCGATTATGCCAAAGCTGGTGTTGCCGTTTATTATTACGATAACAACGGTGAAAAAGGGTTTGAGCGTGACGCCAATGGTTTCCCCGAAGTGTATAAGGACAACATTCCAGTAGGCTTTGGGGCCAACGTCGCCAATGAAGGTCCCGATTATGATGCAGAGTTGTGGTATGGCGGTCTTTATGGCGACTACCGCTTCGCCAACATGGGGCTGCAGGGCTGGATTCTTTATCAAGACGGTGAAGTATATGACGGCAGCACGGATGTCGACAGCCAGGCCTGGGCTGCCAGCGTCAAGGCCAATTTCGTGGTCAGAAACGGCGACCTCGGTCTGCGCTACATGTACTTCAGCCCAGACGACGACGAAGATGATCTCGACCGTTTCTTCATGTCGCATGGCAACTATGAATTCATCGACGAGAATCTGAGCATCTTCCTGGTGGACAAATTTGTCAACAACGTCAACAAGAACCGCCTTGCCATCTATGACTCCGTCGAAGGCGGCTACGGTCTGCATGGCGTCGTGTTCTCCGGCAACTTCAAGAACCTGCCGATTGATACCTACGCCGGCTTCGGCGCCGGTGCCTTCTTCGCGGCCGACGACAATCCCGACGGCGCAGAGAAGCGTGAAGGCAGCACCCTCGGTTACGAATTGGCCGGCAGGATCGGCAAGATTTTCGCCGACAAGTTCGACGTGAGCCTGCGCGGCGCCTACGCCATCCTCGGTGATTTCTATGACGAGACCGCCCCTGGCGACGACGATCCCGACGATGTATGGACCACCACTCTGATGGTCAACGTGCCTTTCTAATCCTTGCGCACGTCACACTGCTAGAACAGAAAAGGCCGGGCTTAGTCCCGGTCTTTTCTGTCTCCAGCCCTTTTTTTCCATACCTGCGGCCGGACAGCCCCATGTAAAACCACCTTAATTTCAGAAAAGCGATCGCCACGAAATATCAAAAAACTGCAGCAGGTACGTTGATATTGGCTGTTTTTTCTTTCAGCGGGCCAGTCCTGAATGGACTTTGCTGCAATCCTCGGGGAGGATGGTGGAAGGATGGTGGCCTTTTTCACAGTCTACAGAATTTTTCCCACACCATTCAAAAATGGATCAGGGTTTCTATATTTTCGTTCCACGTGCTAAGATTGAGGGGGAGAAGGTTGAAAGCAGAGTGCTGTATTCAAAAAAGGTGAAATCGGAAGTATTAAGTGTGGGGAAAGGGTTGTGTGAAATGTCGACTCAGGTGAAAAGGGTGTTGGATGATGCGTTGCGGCTGCCTCCGATTGAGCGGGCGGAGCTTGTAGAAAAATTCTGGAAAGTTTCACCCTTCCCCAAAGGCAAAACACTGATTCTCCGTGGTCTTTTGAAGTTGAAGAGCGAATCGAGGCCTGCGAAAGAGGTGAGCTTAAATCTGAATCTGCCTCTGCCGTATTCGAACGTGTTCAACGTGATGCCCTCTGATGAAAATCAGGCAATAGAGCCTTTTTGTTTTTTTCCGCTATAGTGTGAACCCTGCATGAACCATTCTGCTTCAGGAGGATTCTTTTTGTGAAAAATGCACGCCTTGTTGGTTGGTTGATGGGGATGGCCCTGCTGTTGCTGGCGGCGGGACCGGCCCTGGCCCAGTGGGAAGAGAAGATCAAAGAAGATTTTGAGCCGCTCTCCGGGGTGGTGATCATGCAGGTGGGAGAGGAATATCTCATCGACCTCGACGCCTCGCGTGGCCTGGTGCCGGGGGATCTGTTCGCGGTGGTGCAACCAGGTGAGCGTATTGTGCATCCGGTCAGCGGCGAGGTGCTCGGCACTCTGGACGAGACCAAAGCGGTGTTGCGGGTGACGCGCATCAAGTCCGGGTACAGCTACGCGGTGCCGGTGGGAGAGGGCGCCGAGATCAAGCGCGGCGACAAGATCCGGCGCTATGAGCAGACCAGCGCCGCCTTCTGGGATTACGAGGGCGCCGGCGAGGAGTTTCAGCAGAAGCTGCGCGCCGCGCTGCCGGCGCTTGAATGGCAGGACTACGAGGCCGCCCAGAGTGCGCGGCCGGCTAAGCCGGGCCCTCCCTTGAAGGCCGGCCTTCACCTGGCCTTTGTGCTTTCCGGCGGGCAGCTTTCCGTGCTGGGCCCCGGCGGTGAGGTGATCCATACCTATGACGCCGCTCTCCGGCAAATCCCCGCCGCGTCACCGGGTGCCGCGCCTTCGCCGCCGCCTGCGGTCTCGGCGCCGCCGGCTGCCAAAGCCGCCGCCGAGACCAGGAGGGGCATCATTGCCTCCGTACCGGAAGTGGTCAGCGGCGGCATCATCCGCAGACAGGAACAGTATTATGAAGGGGTCTGGAATGCTGCCGAGTTGAAGGGCAGTGTACTGGCGCTGGCGGCCGGTGACCTGAGCGGCGACGGACGCCCGGAATTGGCGGTTCTTTTCAAGGAATCCCTTGTGGTGGGGCGGGTTGAAGATCGCACCTTCGTTGCCATGGATGAAATGACCTTCGATGCCATGGAAAAAAGCCTCACCCTGGATGCGATCGACGCCGACGGCGACGGGCGCGCCGAGCTTTATGTCACTGCCGTGCGTAACGGCACCGAAAGCGCGCACCCGTCTTCACGACGGCTGGTCATGGAAAATGGGAAGCTGCGGCTGGCTGAAAAGCAGATCCCCTGGTTTCTGCGGGGCGTGGACTGGCCGGGAGAAGGGCGCATCCTGCTGGCGCAACGCATGGGAGGGGTCAACAATGACTTCGACGGACCGCTGTTTCGCGTCAATCTCCAACAGGATCGTCTGGTGGAAGGCCGCCCCGTGGAAGTGCCGTCCCCGGTCAGCCTGTTCGGCTTTGTCCCGTTTGCCGATCAATCCCGTGGAACGCTCTTTGCCTATCTCGATCGTACCGGCACGCTCCAGGTTTTGACCTCGAACGGAGAGGTGTTGTGGCAGAGCAGCAGCGACTACGGCGGCAGCGAGGTGTTTTTCGAGCGCTTTGATCCTTCGGCGGGGATGTCGAGTGAGCCGCGCGCGGTGTTCATCAAACCCTCTCTTGCGATCGGCCCCCAGGGCGAGATCCTGGTGCCCCTCAATAAGGGATGGAAGATCAGCGACCGCTTCCGCGAGCTGGGTCCCAGCCGCCTGACCGCCCTGCAGTGGGACGGCAACACCCTGCGCGAGCTCTGGCATACTCAGGAGCAGCAGGGCTACATGGCCGATTTCCAGGTCGTGGACATCGATCACGACGGCCAGCTCGAGGTCGCGATGACCGTGACGTACAGCCGCCCCGGCTTCACCACCGAGGGGCGCAGCGGCGTAGTGGTATACGAGCTGCAGTAGGCTTTAGTTTCACGCTGGATACATTTTGTGAACAGAAAAAGCCTCTCGTTTGGGGGGCTTTTTCTGTTGATACCGAATTCCTCGTCACGCCCCACCCATCACGCCCCACCCATCACGCCTTCCTTCTCACACCGCCACCTCCCTCACCCCCCGCCCTCTCCCGCTGGGAGAGGGGGCCTTGAAGCTCCTCCTCCCAGCGGGGGGAGGTTGGGAGGGGGGTATCTTTTTCTTCTGCTTTTCTAAACGGTATTATTTTATGCCCCTGTGCTTGCAGGTTTTTAAGCGAGTGGTAGAATTAGAGCGTTTTGAGTATCTATAATATTAGTTGTTCTATGTGGTTAAAGCTCGCAATTTGAAAACATATCAGTTACAAATAGAAACACTGTTTTGAAGAACGGGCATTATTCTGAGTTCTTAAACAAAGGAGGAGCATTCATGAGCCGGCAGACAGAGGCCGAATCCGCGATGGCGGCCATTCCCGAAGAGACGTTGCGCACATGGGAGGCGCGGGGCGTGAGTCGCCGCGATTTTCTCACCTTCTGCTCCAGCATGGCCGCCACCCTGGCCCTTCCCGTCACCTTCATGCCGCGCATCGCCGCGGCGCTGGAGGAAGACGACACTCGCCCGCCGGTGATCTGGCTGGAATTCCAGAGCTGCAGCGGCGACTCGGAGGCCTTTCTGCGCTCCAGCGCGCCGAGCGCGGCGCAGATCATCCTCGATACCATCTCCCTTGAATACGCCGAAATCATCATGGCCGCCGCCGGGCACCAGGCGGAAGAAGCTAAACATCAGGCGATGGAGAAGTACAAGGGGCGCTATCTCGCGATTGTCGAGGGATCGATCCCCACCGGCGAGAGCGGTGCCTACTGTACCGTGGCCGGGCAGAGCGCCGAGGAGATCACGCGCAAGGTGTGCGGCAACGCCCTGGCCACCATCGCCGTGGGAACCTGCGCCACCTTCGGCGGGATTCCGGCAGCGGCGCCCAATCCCACTGATGCCCGTTCGGTCAAGGAAGTGGTGCCCAACGCGACGGTTCTCAATCTGGCCGGCTGCCCGGTCAACGCCGCCAACCTGTCGGCAACCCTGGTTCATTTCCTCACCTTCGGCCGCCTGCCGGCGGTGGACCGCTTCGGCCGCCCCCGCTTCGCCCACGGCAAACGCATTCACGACAACTGTGAGCGGCGCGGCCATTTCGATGCCGGCCAGTATGCCGAAACCTTCGGCGATTACGGACATCGCCAGGGGTGGTGTCTTTACAAGCTGGGCTGCAAAGGCCCCGAGACCTGGCATAACTGCCCGACGGTGCGCTACAACGACGGCCTGAGCTGGCCGGTAATGGCGGGGCACGGCTGCATCGGCTGCTCCGAGCCGGGATTCTGGGACAGCATGACGCCATTTTACCGGCGCCTGCCCAATGTACCCGGCTTCGGCATCGAAGCGACCGCCGACAAGATCGGTCTCGGCCTGGCGGCGGCGACGGCGCTGGCGTTCGGTGCGCACGGCGTGGTGAGCGCATTCCGCAAAACGGACCAACACGAAGCCGAAAAGATTATTAAGGAGGATTGATCGATGTCGCGCAAAATTGTTGTTGATCCCATTACCCGCATCGAGGGGCACCTGCGCATCGAGGCCCGGATCGAAAATGGTCGTATCGTCGATGCCTGGAGTTCTTCCACGGCGTTCCGCGGTATCGAAACCATCCTCAAGGGGCGCGACCCGCGCGACGCCCATCACTTCACCCAGCGGTTCTGCGGAGTCTGCACTACGGTGCACTCCATGGCCAGCGTCCGCGCGGTGGAGCATGCTCTCGCCATCCAGGTCCCGGACAATGCCCGCCTGATCCGCAACCTGATCATGGCGGCGCAGAACATCCAGGATCACATCATCCACTTTTATCACCTGCATGCCCTCGACTGGGTCGATATCGTCAGCGCTCTGTCGGCCGACCCGGCCGCCACCAGCAAGCTGGCCCAGTCCATCTCCGATTATCCGCGCTCCAGCACCGCCTACTTCAAGACCGTGCAGGACAAGATCAAGGCTTTCGCCGGCACGGGACGGCTGGGGCCGTTCCAGAACGGCTACTGGGGGCACTCCGCCTACAACCTGCCTCCGGAAGCCAACCTGATGGCGGTGGCCCATTATCTCGATGCGCTCGATCTGCAGAAGGAGATCATCAAGATCCACGCCATCCTCGGCTCGAAAAACCCCCACCCGCAGACCTTCCTGGTGGGCGGCATGGCGATCCCCGTCGACCCCGACAGCCAGAATGCCCTCAACGCCGACAAGATCGCGCAGCTGCGCAAATTCTTCCGTAAGGCGCGCGCCTTCACCGAGCAGGCCTATCTTCCCGATCTGCTGGCGGTGGCCTCGTTCTACACCGATTGGGCGCAGGTGGGAGGCGGCGTCGGCAACTTCCTCTGCTACGGCGATTATCCCGACCGCGAAAACGGCGGGCCGGACAGCTTTTTCATGCCGCGCGGCATTGTCATGGGCGGGGATCTCACGCGGGTGCTGCCGCTGAACCAGGAAAAGATCACCGAATACGTCACCCGCTCCTGGTACGAGTACGCCGATGGTGATCAGCGTGGCCTGCATCCCTGGAAAGGGGAGACAGTGCCCAAATACACCGGCCCCAAGCCGCCCTACGATTTTCTCGATACGGAAGCCAAATACAGCTGGGTCAAGGCGCCGCGCTACGACGATCAGCCCATGGAGGTGGGGCCGCTGGCCCGCATGGTGACAGCTTATGCCGCTGGGCAGCCGCAGGTGCAGGAGATCGTTCACTTTGTTCTCAACAAGCTCAACGCCGGCGCCGAAGTGCTGTTTTCGACCCTGGGGCGCACCGCGGCGCGTGGCATGGAGACCCTGCTGCTGGCGCAGAAAGCTGAAACCTGGCTCGATCAGCTGGCCGACAACATGAGCCGCGGCATTCTCGAAACGCATAATGCAGACCGCTGGGAGCCCTCCACCTGGCCGCAGGAGGTGTCCGGCTACGGCTTCCACGAGGCCCCCCGCGGAGCACTGGGGCATTGGGTGCGCATCGAAAAAGGCGCCATCGCCAATTTCCAGGCCGTCGTGCCCTCCACCTGGAACGCCGGGCCGCGCGACGCCAAGGGGCAGATCGGCCCCTATGAAGCCGCTTTGATCGGCACACCGATCGCCAACGAGAAACAGCCGCTGGAGATCCTGCGTACCATCCACTCCTTCGATCCCTGCCTGGCCTGTGCGGTGCATGTGCTGGACGGCAGGGGCAATGAGGTGGTGAAAGTCCGCGTCGTTTAAAAATAATTCCCTCCCCAGCGGGGGAGGGTCAGGGTGGGGGCGGGTTTGAGCAGCTTCGCAGGCTCCCCCCTCCCAACCTCCCCCCGCTGGGGGGAGAGGCTCAACAGGCCGAGGAGGTCGTATGCTAGAAATCCGCTATGTATGGGAATTTCCGGTTCGCCTGTCGCACTGGCTCAATGTGGTGAGCATCACCGCACTGAGCCTGACCGGATTCTATATCGGCCACCCTTTTTTCAGTGCCGGCGAGGGTACCTGGATCATGGGCTGGATGCGCTTTTTCCATTTCGCGTTCGCTTATCTGTTCACCATTTCGGTGCTGATTCGCGCCCTGTGGTTTCTGATGGGGAATTCATACGCCTCCTGGCGCATGTTCTTCCCCTGGGCAAATCGGAAAGGGCGCGCCAATGCCCTGAAGTTCTTTCGCTATTATACCTTTACCGGCAAACAGATTCCTTACGAGGTTGGTCACAACGCTTTGGCGTGTCTGGCTTATGCCCTGGTTTTTACCCTGTATTTTGTGCAGATTGCCGGCGGCTTCGCTCTTTACGGCCAGTTTGCCCCGGGCGGGCTGTGGGATACGCTGTTCGGGTGGCTGCTGGTGTGGCCCGGCGCGCAGTACCTGCGCCTGGGGCATCATTTCATCATGTGGCTTTTGATCGGGTTTGTGATCAATCACATTTACAGTGCCTGGCTGATGGACGTCAAGGAGACCAACGGCACCATCAGCAGCATGTTCAGCGGGTCGAAATATATTGATCCGGAAGAGCTGTAATTTATGAAAATTCTTGTGCTGGGTCTGGGCAATGCCCTGATGGCCGACGATGCGTTCGGAGGCAGGGTGGTCGAGTTCCTGCAGAATCAATACGTTTTCGATCCGGAGGTCGAGGTGCTCGATGGCGGGACTCTCGGCCTGGATCTGCTGCCGCGTTTTGAGGGCGTTTCACGGCTGCTGCTCATCGATGCGGTGGATATGGGGGCCAAGCCGGGGCGGGTGTTTCGGCTGGAAGGGGACGAGGTGCCCCGCGCTTTTTCAGATAAGCTTTCGGTCCACCAGATGGGGCTCAAGGATCTGCTCGCCGTGGCCGAACTGCAGGGCGATCTGCCGCAGGAAGTGGTGCTGTGGGGGGTGCAGCCCGGCTGTATTGAGATGCGGCTGGAAATGACGGCTGAGGTCAGTGCAGCTTTGTCCCGTGTGGCCAACGGGGTGCTTGAGGATCTGCAGGTTTGGACCGGTCGATGTTTCGCGTCTTTAAACACAGACGAAATTTCCACATGAGACGCTTTTCAACTTCTGAGTAAACCTTCCCTTGCCCCTGTTTTGACGATGCTTTTTACCTCTACTTTGGGCTTTTTTATTTTGATTAAATTTGTTAGAGTCACATTTCTGTGACAGACGTGGCAAAAGACCATTCACGGTATCGGTGCGCGAATGGGGCTGCGAAACAAAATCTGAAAAGATCATCGGACAGGAGGCGTCAGCATCATGGACAACGCAGGCAAGGCAGAGGTCAGTGCGCAGGAGTTGGGATTGAACAGCATAGGCGAGATCTACCACAATCTGAGCTACGATGAGCTGTTCGAGCACGAGACACGCAACAAGGAGGGGCGGGTTGCCGCCAACGGCACCATGATGGTGGATACGGGCAAGTTCACCGGCCGCTCCCCCAAGGACAAGTATTTCGTCCATGAGAAGCCTTCCTTCGAGCATATTGCCTGGGGCAAGATCAACCAGCCCATGGCACCCGAAGTTTTCGATGAACTCTACGGCGAGGTGATCAGCTACCTCGACGGCAAGAATCTCTATGTCACCGACGGTTTCTGCGGCGCCAACGAAAAGACCCGCAAGGCGGTGCGTTTCATCACCGAGTTCGCCTGGCAGGCTCATTTCGTCAAGAACATGTTCATCCGTCCCAGTGAAGAGGAATTGAAAAACTTCAAGCCCGACTTCACCGTGTACAACGCCAGCAACCTGGTCAACGCCGACTGGGAGCGCCACGGCCTCAACTCCGAGGTGTTCGTCAGCTTCAACATCGAGAAGAATGTGGCGATCATCGGCGGCACCTGGTATGGCGGCGAGATGAAAAAAGGCATCTTCACCATGATGAACTACTGGCTGCCGCTGCAGGGGGTCCTCTCCATGCACTGCTCGGCCAACGTGGGCAAGGACGGTGATGTATGCCTGTTCTTCGGCCTGTCCGGCACCGGCAAGACCACCCTCTCCACCGATGCCTCACGCAAGCTGATCGGCGACGACGAGCACGGCTGGGACGACGACGGGATTTTCAATTTCGAAGGCGGCTGCTACGCCAAGTGCATCAACCTCTCGGAGGAGAGCGAGCCGGAGATCTACAAGGCGATCCGCCGCAACGCGCTGCTCGAGAACGTGGTCTCCAATGACGATGGCGTGATCGACTTTGATGACAGCTCCAAAACGGAAAACACCCGGGTTTCCTATCCCATCGAGCATATTGAAAACCACGAGCCGAGCCTCAAGGGCGATCATCCCAAAAACATCATCTTCCTGACCTGCGATGCCTTCGGGGTGCTGCCCCCGGTCAGCAAGCTGACCAAAGAGCAGGCCATGTACTACTTCCTGAGCGGCTATACCGCCAAGGTGGCCGGCACCGAGCGCGGCGTCACCGAGCCGCAGGCGACCTTCTCCGCCTGCTTCGGGGAAGCCTTTCTGCCGCTGCCACCCACCGCCTATGCCAAACTGCTGGGCGAAAAGATGGAGAAGCACAATGTCAACGCCTACCTCGTCAATACCGGCTGGGTCGGCGGCGGCTACGGCGCCGGCAGGCGCATGAGCATCAAGGCGACCCGCGCCTGCGTCAACGCGATTCTCGACGGCAGCATCGAGAAAGCCGAGTTCGAGCAGACCCGCTGGTTCCGTCTGAACATCCCCAAGGCTCTGCCCGGGGTCGACAGCGCGCTGCTCAATCCCCGCAATGCCTGGCCCAACAAGGAAGACTTCGATAACAGCGCCAACCGGCTGGCCGGGATGTTCATCGACAATTTCAGGAAGTATGTCAAGGACAGCGACGACTTCGACTTCACACAGGCCGGACCTCGGCGCTGATTGCGGCTTTGGGTCAGAACGAATCACATCACAGCAAAGGGGCGGCCTTTCCACGCGGGGGGCCGCCTTTTTTTGGTAAGCCCTCAACTCCCCCTTGACATAACAGGGTGACAGGATTCATTTATAGTCGAAAACACAGCAATTCTATTCACCACGTGGGAGCGTAACTCCCATACCGAACAGTTAACCCGGGTTATTCATGAAGCTTTGTCGCGAAACCGGCAAGTGTCTGCCAGATCAGGCCTGGCACAGGGAGTTGCCCTGCAGACGTACTCACAGTACGTCGAAGCGCAAGGAGCGAGCA
>JAXHUR010000059.1:0-20994 GCA_034189505.1 Thermodesulfobacteriota bacterium
CGGCGGTCCTCTCGATCAGGAAGACGTGCGTCAGGTACTAAACAAATTGGACAACCTCAAGCAATCGGCAACACAACTGGAAGAGGAGATCAACGCCCTCAAAGAAGAAAAAGCATCTGCAACGGATTCCAGCTCAGAACGTTAAAGAAAGAAAATCTGTTAAACGATCAACGTTAAACCTGAAAAAGGCTCCCCCGGCAAAACGGGGGAGCTTTTTTCAGGTTATGCGGATTTTTACAATCGATAGTTTATCTGCGCGATCTCAGGAGTGTTTGCGTGCTTTTGGAACGCTGTGCAGGTGGCTGTCTTTATACTCGCGATCCAAACGCCTCATATAAGATTGGATGCCTTCCTCGGTTTCGGACATTTCCAGAGAGTGCCGATCCATGATGTCCAGATCACGCTCGACTTTCTCAATGCGACTTTCCAAACGAGGGTCGACGTTCGTTGTTCCGGGACCAGTGCTGTTCTCGGGCATAAGACCTCCTTTGCCTTGCTGAACCCGCCGCTGCCGACTGCACTACGCCACGACTTCGGCGGGTCGTTTCTGTCGCTATTATAACAACTTTCCAGCAGGAGACAAATCTCCGTCTACCCGATTATCACGTCTTCGAGGTAAATGATTCCGGACACCGCCCATGCCGCAGCACCTCGATCATCTCTCGGTGGACAGCACCGTTGCTGGCCAGAATTTCAGGGCTGAAAATATCAAAATCGCCACCGGAAAAATTGCTGATCCGCCCACCGGCCTCTCTGACCAGCAGCTGCCCAGCAGCG
This sequence comes from Thermodesulfobacteriota bacterium, assembly GCA_034189505.1. GTDB lineage: Bacteria > Desulfobacterota > Desulfuromonadia > Desulfuromonadales > Geoalkalibacteraceae > Geoalkalibacter_A. Next base: position 778 of record JAXHUR010000059.1, read on the forward strand.
ACATCCCAGGGCTTGAGTTTCATCTCCCAGTAGCCGTCAAAGCGCCCGGCTGAGGTGTAAGCCAGGTCGAGGCTCGCCGCGCCCGCCCTTCTGCAGGCCTGGGCCGCCTGCTGAAAATTCACAAAATGATCGTAGTTGTTGACTTCGCTCTCTTTGCGGTCGTAAGGAAAGCCTGTGGCCAGCAGACAGCGATCGAGGCGCCGGGTGTCAGACACGCGGATCTGCACATCGTTGCAGTAGGCCCCCTGCCCTTTTTCCGCAACAAACAATTCCTGGTGCGCCGGGTTGTAAACCACGCCGAGGACCACCTCCCCACGAACTTCCAAGGCGATAGATACGGCAAACCAGGGAAACCCGTGGGTGTAATTGGTGGTTCCATCCAGGGGGTCAATGATCCAGCGGTACTCTCCCTCGCTGAGACCGTGCTCGGCCTCCTCTGCCAGAACCGCGTGGCGCGGGAAGGTATGGCGAATAACTCCCACCACTGCTTCTTCGGCGGCCCGATCTGCTTCCGTCACCAGATCAATGGCGCCCTTGAAACCGACATCGAGAACACCGCCGAATTTCTGCAGCAGGACGCGGCCTCCTTCGTGGGCGGCTTTTACAGCAATCTCTTTCATCGAAATCTCCCGTCAACGGGCCATGCACAACTGGCCGGCTATATTCAATAAGCAGAGGCTTGCAGACAATTTCAGGCGCCAGCCCCTTTATCCAGTTCCGGATTTCTGTGATCGACCCACAGGAGGGTAGCACCCACCACTCCCATCGGAATGCACAAAAACTGCACAAGAGGAATCGCAAGGATGACCAGCAGGCCTGTACTGAAGCCAAGCATGAGAAATTTTCTTCCCAACAGATAGCGGCGCTGTTCACGGAACGGCACCCGCCGCCGGGAAAAAATGTAGCCGGTATATTCAACCGACAGGAAGAACAGCGTGATCAGGATGGAGAGAACGGAGTAGATCAGCGTCCCGAAGCCGGGCAGCAGATTAAAAGCGAAGACGAAAACCATGGCCAGCACGAACGCGCTGATCTTTTTGAATTCCTCCACAAGGGTATAGCGCGCGTCACGCATGAATCCTCGCAGGGAAAAGGGCGTTTCGCTGATGCCGCCCCGTAATTTCTCCTCCGTTCGCTCGGAGAGCAAGTCGTTGAACGGTGAGGCGATCAGATTACCCACCACCGTGAAAGAGAAAAAAACCAGTACCGCCGTGACGACCGCGGCCACCACCCAGCTCAGGTAATAGAGGATCAGCCAGTACCAGGCCTCCCCTGTGGGAATGAGCGCCACGACGGTATCACTGAAAAAATTAAGCCCGAAGTAAACGGAAACGGAAAAAACAACGGTGTTGATTAGAAACGGGATAAGCACGAATTTCCACAGAGAGGGATGACGGGAAATATAGCGCGCAGCGCGAAAAGGGTATAGAAATCCCTGCGAAAAATGGCTGACAGGGTTGTTGCGCAGAATACCGGACATGGATAATTCTCCCTGTTATTGTGGTCAAAAAGAAAAATCCTAGCACAAGCCGCAGCTGAATGCATCCTGTCATGCCTCTGTGCAGAATGAAAAAAACCGCCTTATCCAAATTGAAAAGGCGGTTTTGCCAAACTTTAATACGGCAGATTTATTGGTCAGATTCAGAAATTCAAGGACACGCTGACGCCGGCCAGGATTTCGTCCTCCAGCATCCCGACATCCTCGGCATCATCACTCAGTGTGTCGGACCACAGAAACGAGGGAGAAATAACGATCTGATCAGTCACGGCATAGTCAAGGCTCAAGCCCAGCTCGTAGGTACTCCAATCAGAGAAATCACTGCCGTCGTCGGCAAAGACCGCCGGACTCTGGGCACTGTAGCTCACAAGCCCACTCAGGTTGAGATCGAGGCTGTCAGCCAGAGCAAACCCGTGACTGATATCCAGAGTGTAGTAGAAGCCCTCTTCATCATCCCAGTCGTAATATACCATCAGGTTCGGCGAGAGCAGCGCGTCCAGAGCAAACCCGAGATACCCCTCGTTGGTGGCGCTGTCCTCGATGTTGAACGTGTAAGTGATGTTGCCGAGACTCACCGCCAGGCCATCAACCGGGCTGAAGGTATAGTCCAGAACGATGTCCGTTTCGGTCACCTCGCCGCTGTCCAGGGCGTCGGAACCGCCGTGACTGAGCTGCATATTGCTCCAGAATCCAAGAGTAAACCCTTTAAAGCTGACGTCAGCGCCCCCCTGCAGCACGGGCTGCCCGGCGCTGAAATCGATTCCGCGCCAGAGATACTTGTCATAAATACCGACATAGGCGTCGCCGGACACTTCGATTGCAGCTTCTGCGGCACTGACAAGGGTTGTACTCATCATCACCGCGACGAATAGAGCCGTACACCATTTTTTTACACTCATTGTTTTTCTCCTTGTGTCTATGAATCGATCCGCCGGGCGACACCACGCCGCCCGGTTATGGTCAAAGTAAATACTCACTTCAGGCCCTGGGAGCCGCGACCGAATTCGGGATAGGCTTCCAGACCCAGTTCGACCGTATCGGACCCGGAACTTTCTTCTTCCTGGGAAACGCGGATCCCGACAGTGAACTTCAGGGCAAGCCACACCATAGAGCTTGTGAAAGAAACAAACACTCCGACTGCTGCTACGCCGACGATCTGGGCAACAAAGCTCGCTTCGGAATCGGTAAACGGCACGGCAAGGGTTCCCCATATGCCGCACACCAGGTGGACGGACAGAGCACCCACCACGTCATCGATGCGCAGCTTGTCGAAAACGGGGACAGCCAGAACAACCAGAACACCCCCCACGGCACCGATCAGCACGGCAGCCCCAGGTGAAGGTGTCGCCGGCCCCGCCGTAATGGAAACCAGGCCGGCCAGCGCGCCGTTGAGGGCCATGGAGAGATCGACCCGCTTGTAGATCATCTGCAGAGCGATCATCGCCGCCATCAGTCCGGCGGCCGCCGCAAGATTGGTATTGAGGTAGACCACCGACATCTCGATGGCCGCATCAGCTGAACCGAGAGCGAGCACTGAACCGCCGTTGAAGCCGAACCAGCCGACCCACAGAATAAAAGTGCCCAGAGTCGCCAGAGGCATGCTTGAGCCCGGCATGGGATTAACACGCCCGCCGATGCCATATTTCCCTTTGCGGGCCCCCAGGATCAGAGCACCGGTCAGCGCAGCCCAGCCACCCACGGAATGAACGATGGTGGATCCGGCATAATCAGAGAAGCCCATTTCGCTCAGCCAGCCGCCGCCCCAGCTCCAGGCTCCCTGAATGGGATAGATCAGGCCGGTGAGGACAACGACAAAGATCAGGAAAGGCCACAGGCGGATGCGCTCAGCAACGGTGCCTGAAACAACCGAAGCCGCTGTTGCCACAAACACCATCTGAAAAAACCAGTCGGAGCCGCTGGCATAACCGGCCGAGAAATCTCCGCTCAGAGCTGCGACGTCATCGGGTCCCCAGAAGCCGAGACTCCCCCAGAACCCGCCATCGACCCCTGCGTACATGAGGTTGTACCCGATCAGGTAATACAGGATGCCGGCGATGGCATAGAGCGAGATATTTTTCAGACAGATGGTCGCCACGTTTTTGGTGCGCACCATTCCTGCCTCGAGCATGGCGAACCCCGCCGCCATCCACATGACCAGTACGCCGCTGACCAGGAACGAAAAGGTATTGAGGATATAGGCGACCTCCGGCCCGACCTCCACCTGGGCCAGCGCCGGTGAAGTCGACAGCAGCAGAACCGAAACAGCGAGGACAGGAGTTGATATTTTCTTCATGACTAAACCTCCGAGATAATTTAGGTGATCGTCTTTATGAACTTGCTCAGCAGCGGGATTAAAGAGAGTCAGCCCCCTGTTCGCCCGTACGAATCCGGATCGACTGATCCACCGGGGTGACGAAGATCTTGCCGTCGCCGATTCTGCCGGTGCAGGCTTCTTTCTGGATGGCGGCCACGACTTCAGGGACCTGCTCATCCTCCACAACCACTTCGAGGCGGATTTTGGGGATGAAGTCGATCTGGTATTCCGCACCGCGATAAAGCTCAGTGTGCCCCTTCTGACGGCCGAAGCCGCGAACTTCGCCAACGGTCATGCCGGGAATCCCCATCTCGGTCAGTGCGTTTTTAACGTCATCGAGTTTGAAAGGCTTGATGATGCATTCCACTTTTTTCATGCCTGTCTTCTCCTTGTAAGCCGGTGGATTTTTTCGGCTGAAACTAAAAAACGCCCGCATCCACATTCCATGGAATCCATGGAAGAGATACGGGCGCCGTTGCCCTTGTTGCCGGCGGAAACCGAAACGTCGTTGTTTCATCCCACCAGAGTTAATTGTCCTGTCGCCAGATTTTTAGCACTGAACGTGCCAACAATGAAAAGCAGGTCAATTCAGTGGTTTACAAGACACTCATCTCTTAATCTGATATTAATTTCCTCACCGTAAAACAACTATGCCGGTTTTTTATGCAGATTGAGCGGCCGGCAGACGAATGTGAAAGGTTGTTCCCTCTCCGGGCGTCGATTCGACCCAGATTCTTCCCCCATGATCGGAGACGATGGAACGGCAGATGTAAAGTCCCAATCCGGTTCCCTCGCCCTCTTTCTTGGTGGTGTAAAACGGTTCGAACATCCTCTGCTGGACTTCTGAATCGATTCCAGGCCCGTCATCGGCAACAGAAAGCTCAACCATATCGGGCTCCGGCTCGAACGTCTTCAGAGTGATGTTGCCCCGCTCTCCAAGTGCCTGGATGGCATTCATGACAAGGTTGATCACCACCTGCTTGATCTTATTGGCATCCATCCGTACAAGAGGAAGCACCGCCAGGCATTCGTGCAGCTCTATCTGCTTGCGCGCCGTTTCAAAACGCAACAGGCGCAATGCGTCCCTGACGGTCTCATTGATGTCGGTCAAACGCTGCCGGCTTTCACCGGACCTGGAAAACGAAAGGAGGCCGCCGGTCAGAGTTTTCAGCCGGTCTGTCTCGTTTTCAATGCGCTCCAGCATCTCGATCTGAAACGGCGGCAGACCCTGCTCTCTCAAAAGCAGCTGGGTTGCATAGGAGATCACACTGAGAGGATTGTTGATTTCATGGGCGATTCCGGCAGAGAGGCGACCGATTTCCACCAGCTTTTCAGATTGAATGGTCTGGTCGAGAAGATTTTTAAAATCGGTGATATCTTCCACGATCACAACAGCTCCGGCGGTCACGCCGTTTTCTTCAAGAAGGGGAGCGATGCGGCGTTTCTGGATGCGACGTTCTCCCCGATAATCGCGATGAACAAGGCGCAGCTTTTCAGGTTTTCCCCGCATGAGAACGCGGCGTATGCGAAGGGCAATCCCCTCCTGTTCCACAAACGGAAAGAGCTCGGTGAGCACATGCCCCAAGGCTTTGGACCGTTCGATTCCACTCATCTGCTCCATGGCCGGATTCCAGGAGGTAATCCGAAGTCCTTCATCAACCGTATAGATGCCAAGGTTGACGCTGTTGAGAATGCGCTCGTTGAATTGGTGCAAACTCTGGTACCGGTCGCTCATTGTGCGCAGGCGCGCATGAAGGCGCGCATTTGCGATGGCAGTCGCAGCCTGTCTCCCCAGAATTTCAAGTGTCGACTGATCTTCCTCGCTGAAAGCGTCCAAACGGGTACTTTCAACATTGAAGACGCCGACCAGGCGCTCCCGCGCCATCAAAGGGACAGCCAACTCACTGCGGGCTTCCTGGATCCCTTCGACGTAATCCTGGGCGGATCTCACATCTTGCACCCGCATGGGAGACTGCCTGCACGCCACCTGCCCCATAATGCCATATCCCAAGGCGATCTCCCGCGCCACGGCATGGGGGCCGTATCCATAACTGGCTGCGGTGATCAACTTTTTACCTGATTCATCAAGCAGACGGATGATGGCGTTATCAAATTGGAAAACGTCGCGTGAGACATCCAGAACCCGCTGCAGAAGAGATTGCAGGTCGGTGGTCGAAACCAGTTCCTGTCCGATCTCGATCAGGGCCTCCAGCAGTTTTTCCTTTTTCCCAATGGTGAAGCTCGCCATGCAGGCTCCTCTCTTTTTCAAAATTCAATGATTTTTTACAACCGCATAAGCCATGCCATTTTAAGATTATGCTATAAGCTGCCGATACTTCATGGCCTCTATAAATTTGAGGTTGTGACAGAGCAGAACGCTGCCAAACAATTCACACTGCAATGATGAAAAAAAGAGCAGAAAGAGGCTCAAAATAGGGCTTGCTCAGCGGGCAGCGATCTGCTAATACTCAAACTCATAGAGGTTGGACTCTCTACCCTACAGGTGAGGCCAGGAACGCCCACGCGGAATAATTTTTAATCGGGATTCTCAGAGGGTTGCTGTGTGCAAGCCCGCCTTTGAGCGGGACGCCTGATGCAGCCTGCGAGGAGCCCACCTGGTTGGTACTCGTAGTGAGGCCAACGGCCCACGGTAGGTGTGGAGAGACTAAAAAGGCGCCGTGCAATACAGGCGCCTTTTTTGCGTTCTGGTCTGGGAAAGGCAGTGATTTTTTATCCGCCCTCACACCAAAGCGGGATGCGATTTTTTCAGCGACGCATCCCGCAGTTGTGTTACCATCCGGCACGAATCCTGTTCACAGAAAAGAGAAATGGCAGACATGGACCAATCCGATATTCATCGAATCTGTATTGACGACAAAGAAATTATTCTGATCGGCACGGCTCATATCTCGCGTGAATCGGCCGAGACAGTTACCCGCGTCATTGAGGAAACGGCCCCGGATACGGTTTGCGTTGAACTTGACGAGCAGCGTTTCAAAGCCTTGCAGTACCGCAACCAGTGGGAATCGCTCAACCTCAAGCAGGTCATCCGCAATGGGCAGGTGCCCTTTCTGATGGCGAACCTGGCACTCTCCGCCTTTCAGAAACGAATGGGGCTGCAAACCGGCACGCGGCCGGGTGCCGAGATGGCGGCCGCCGCCGAAGCAGCCGAAAAACTCGGCCTGCAGGTCGAGCTGGTCGACCGCAGCATTCGCACGACGCTGCTGCGCGTCTGGCGCAAGACGGGGTTCTGGAAAAAAACTCAGATCATGGCTTCGCTGGTGGCGAGCCTGTTCGAAAAAAGCGAAATCAACGAGGAAGAACTGGCCCGACTACGGCAAAACGATACACTTTCAGCCATGCTGGAGGAAATGAGCCGCATGCTTCCGTCGGTGAAAAGCATTCTGGTCGATGAACGCGATCTGTTCATGGCGCACCATATCCGCAATGCCCCTGGGAAACGGATCGTTGCGGTGCTCGGCGCAGCTCACATTCCCGGCATAAAACGGCTGCTGCATGAAGAAATCAGCACAGAAAAAATCGAGGAGATTTCGGAAATTCCTCCGAAACCCCTGCTTTCAAAAATAATCCCATGGGTCATTCCGTCGGTCGTTGCAGCGCTGTTCATTTTCGGTTTTCTACTCGGCGACCGTCAGCAGGTTACAGATGCCGCCCTCGCCTGGGTAATGGCCAATGGGCTTCTCTCGGCGCTGGGGGCTTTTGCGGCGCTGGGGCATCCGCTGACGATTCTTTCTGCATTCATCGCAGCCCCCATTACATCTCTGAACCCCACCATCGGTGCCGGCTTTGTCACCGGGCTGGTGCAGGCGATTGTGGCCAGCCCCACGGTACGGGATATGGAGCGTCTGGGGGAGGACCTGGTCGCCGTGCGTGGCTGGTGGAAAAACCGCCTGGCCCGCGTGCTGCTGGTGTTTTTTTTCTCGTCCCTGGGGTCAACCGCGGGGACCTTCCTTGCTTTTCACTGGCTCAAGGATTTGATCTAAAGCCCTTGCTCCACGAGCTTTTGAACGGGTCCGGCCTGCGCACCGGAATAACGTCTTGATTGCCGCTGGTTTTCCAACGCCCGGATCAGTTCGGCATCGCGCGCGTAGACATCCGGCCGGAACTGAACAGAACCCGACGCATCAACCCACGCGGTCCAGTACAGCAGATGAACCTGGAGGGGTTTCGCAAGGTCCACCCTGCGAGGTTCGGCACCATTGAACAGATCCAGCAGCGTCGAGCAATCCCCCCACTCTTCATCACCTTCCAGCAGATACTGAGCCAGATCAATCGGCCGCTCGATACGAATACAGCCGGAGCTGTATAAACGCCTGCTGTGCGCAAACAGATGGCGTTCAGGCGTATCGTGCAGGTAGACGTCGAATTCGTTCGGAAACATGAATTTAACCTGCCCCAGAGGATTCCAGGGGCCTGGACGCATCCGCAGCAGCCCTGGAAAATCTTCGGCCGTCACGCGATCCCAGTTAATCGTCCGCGGATCGATACGCGCCCATCCCGGACCGTTCCAGGGGATAATTTCAAAATTATGCGCATCAAGGTAATTGATATTCTTTCTTATTTCAGGAAGCTTATCTTCTTCCAGGATTGTCTGCGGCACCCCCCAGTAAGGTGCAAATTCCAGGTAGGTCATGCGGTCGGAAAACACCGGGGTTTCTCGATAGGACGTCCCGACGACAACCGGCATGGACATCACGGTGCGCTCACCTTCTCGGACCTGTAACTTGAAATCAGCAATATTGACGCGAATGTGCCTGTCGCCCAAGTCCTTGGACAGCCAGCGCCAACGCTCGAGATTGATCTCGATCTGCTCAATCCGTTCCTCGACAGTCCGGTTGAGCTCCCGCAGTGTTTTGGGCCCCAGAACGCGGTCCACGCTCAAACCGTGGCGCGCCTGAAATCTGCCCAACGCCCGAACGGTCAGTTCATCATAACGAAGATCATTCTCGTCTCCCGAATAGGACAAATCCCCCTCGATCCAGAGCCGCTTGCGCAACAGCGGCAAACGTGGGTCCGAGGCTCCCGGGCGCAAAATATTTCCTGGCGGCACAGACGGCCATCCCCCGATTTGAGAAACGAGGCGGTAGCGCTGCAGGGCTTCCCGCAACCGATGGTATTCGGCATAAGCCGGAACCATCCCTTTAAGCGTTGCAGCGACACACTTATTTTCAAGACTGAAAGATAGAAGGCGCCGTACATCGGCTTGCCTGGGTCTGGCGTGCCATTGTCCGGCATGGACCAGATTGGGATCAACACGCCCAGCCGTCAAGTGGGCGGCATAGAACAGAAAAGCGTCGCTGAGCAGCAGATCAAGCTGTGCAAGTCGAAAGGGGTCGGGGGGCAGGCCGTAGCGCCGGTAATCTTCCACCAGTTCCAGAAGCTGTCGGATGGGCTCAAAATGGTAGTCTTCGGGATGCAGGCCCTGCTCCCCCGCATCGCGCACCACCGAGTGCAGAGAGCGCGCCTGGCCTGAAACCCAGCCCGTGTCCGGGTTGAACCAGACAGGCTGAAAATCACCTTCGATATAAAAACGCGCCAGGTCTTCGTGCAGCTGCAGAGTCTGGCTGCCGATTCGCAGGGCCGGCGGCGAAAACTGCCGGGTCAGAGTCTGAATGTCCAGCGCAATACGCGCAGCCAGGGAAGACTCCGAACGATCGGCGCCGAAAGCATCTACAATGGAAACCAGCAGACAGAAAAAAAACAGGCCGAAGATCCTGACAAAGGACATAAACTCTTCCCGTTGCTCAAGGGTGGTCAATAACAAACTCTTGCCAGGACCTATTATAACAGCAAAAATGCCGGTTCAGCAGCCGGATCTGATGGCGGATCCTGAACAAAGCCCCCTGAAGCCCATCAAAAAAAGGGCTTCAGGGGAGCAAAGCTCTATTTTCCGATTTCCGCAGCCGGGTCAGCGCACCCAGACGGTCTGGATATTCACGAACTCCTTGATGCCGTAGTGGGAAAGTTCGCGGCCATAACCTGAGATTTTCACGCCACCGAAAGGCAGGCGCGGATCGCTCTTGACCATACCGTTGACAAAGACCGCTCCCGCCTCGATGCGGGCGGCGATCTCTTCTCCGCGCGTGCTGTCGGCCGTCCAGACGCAGCCACCCAACCCGAAGGGGCTGGCATTGGCAACTGCCACAGCCTCTTCGGCATCGGCGACGCGGATCAGCGAGGCGACCGGACCGAACAGTTCCTCGTCATAGGCCGGCATGCCCGGCTTGAGGTCAGCCAGCAGGGTCGGAGGATAGAAGCTGCCCTTGCCTTCCTGCGGGCTTCCGCCCAGCAGCACCCGGGCCCCCATCCTGACCGATTTCTCCACCTGTTCGTGCAGTTCCTCCATCAGGTCGCGCCGAGCCTGAGGACCGACCTGCGTTTCTTCAGCCAGAGGGTCGCCCACCTTGAGAGATGAAAGAGCCGCCTTGAATTTTTCCGTCCAGACTTCATAAACGGCATCGACCACAATAAAGCGCTTGGCGGCAATGCAGCTCTGACCGGAGTTAATGCAGCGCGCCTTGGCCGCCACCTGGGCCGATTCTTCCAGGTCGGCGTCCTCCAGCACGATAAAGGGGTCGCTGCCGCCGAGTTCCATGACGGTCTTCTTTAGCATCTCGCCGGCCTTGGCCGCGACCTTTCGCCCGGCGATATCGCTCCCGGTCAAAGTCACAGCCTTGATCAGGTCGTTTTCGATCACTGCATCGACCTTGCGGGAACCGATCATCAGAGTACGAAAAACATCAGGCGGAAACCCCGCCTTGACAAACACTTCCTCGATGGCCAGGGCGCTGCGCGGCACGTTGGAGGAATGCTTGAGCACCCCGGTGTTGCCGGCCATCAGGGCCGGGGCGGCAAAACGGAACACCTGCCAGAAAGGGAAATTCCACGGCATGACCGCCAGCACCGTACCAATGGGGCGAAAGCCGACATAGGATTTGGAGCCGTCGCTTTCGATCGGTTCATCGGCCAGCATTCTTTCAGCCTGTTCAGCGTAGTACTCGCAGACCCATGCGCATTTCTCCACCTCTCCGCGCCCGTCGTTGATGGGCTTGCCCATCTCGAGCGCCATGATGCGCGCGTATTCATCCTTGTTATCCCGCAGAACGGCTGCGGCACGATTCATCAGCTCACGCCGCTTCTCAAAGGAGGTCAGCCGCCACCGCTGAAAGGCCGCATCCACCTCACCAATGACTTTTGCAGTCTGTTCCGCAGACCATTCGTCGAAGGTTTCCATCAGCTCATCCGTTGCCGGATTGATTGATTCCAGGGCCATGTCGTCGTCTCCTCCAGGATAAGAGTTAAATTCAAATGCATTCGAGATTTATCAGGTACACTACCCTGATAGCACAACAGTTTGCCTAAATCACCTGTGGATTTCAAGTTCCACGGCAATAAACCGAAGCAGCGACCTCAAAGCTTCTGCCCTTTATACGTTGCTCAAATCGAGGGGCTGAGTTAGTCTTTATCCTTTCCAACTTCGATCTTACAAGGAGAAGATATTCGTGAACTGGCAACGCCAAATCAAAAGACAACTTTCGGGTGGGCACGGATTCAGCGCGCAGTCGTTATCGGTGACCCGGACCATTATTTTCATCAATCTCATTCTTTTTACCCTGATGGTGCTGCACGGCACTGTAGCCGGCCTGCAGATGCGTGCGATCATGAATCCTCCGGTCGCATTGCTGCTGCACTGGGGCGGGCAGCTATGGCAACCCCTGGTGCTGCAGGCCGACCAGTGGTGGCGCTGTGTCACCTATGCCTTCACCCACGGTGGACTCATCCACCTGGCGTTCAACATGATCGTCCTTTACCAGGTCGGTTCGCGCCTGGAATTTGAGATCGGCCGCCCGGCCTTCATCAACCTGTATTTCATCACTGCCATCACCGGCACCCTGGCGGGTTTGCTGTGGCATCCCCACACGCCGGTGGTTGGAGCATCCACCTCGCTGTTCGGGCTGATCGGTTTTTCGGTCATGTATTATCACCGCATCGGCACCTCCATCGCCATCTCCATGCGCAATTTCATGTTCCAATGGGCTGTTTTTGCTTTTATTTTCGGTCTGCTGGTCGGCGCCGACAATGCCGGACATCTCGGCGGCGCGGTCGGCGGGGTTCTGCTCGGCATGCTCATGCCGGTCATCAGCACCCGCCAGCGGGCCATCGAACCGGCCCTGCGAACGACTGCCTGGGTCTGTGTGGTCCTGACGGGCCTGTCGTTTGTCGGCATGGTCTTCGCCTGGTTTCAATAAAAATCATGAGTAAGGAAAAGACACTGGTCACACCGGCCATTCGGATACTGCGAAAAGAAAAGGTCAGTTTTCAGCCACACCTCTACGCCTATGAAGAGAAAGGCCGCACGGAGGTCTCCGCCCACCGCCGTGCAAGTTGCACAGGAGTTGGTATAGTGAAGGTTAGGTCAGGATTGAGCTTCGGGAAAAGCATGGATATTTGAGGAGGAGGCATGTCACAGAAGGAGCTGTTCCACGCTGCCGCGCAGACCATCGCCGAGGCGCGCGCCCTGATTGTCACAGCCGGTGCCGGAATCGGCGTGGATTCGGGCCTGCCCGACTTTCGCGGCGATCATGGTTTCTGGAAAGCCTACCCCATGTATCAGAGGCTTGGCATTAATTTCGTCAATGCCGCCAACCCGACTCACTTCGAGCAGGACCCTGCTTTCGGCTGGGGATTTTACGGTCACCGCACTAACCTCTATCGCGCAACGACGCCCCACGAAGGTTTTTCGCTGCTGCGGCAGTGGATCAAACGCTATGACCTGAATCATTTCGTGGTCACCTCCAATGTCGACGGGCAGTTTCAAAAAGCCGGTTTCGACGAAGGAGCGATCCTTGAAGTGCATGGTTCGATTCACCACCTGCAATGCCTCAAGCCCTGCTGCATGGCGATCTGGCCGAACAAAGAGGAGATCCCCGTCGATTTCAACACCATGCGGGCAGGGCACATTCCCCGCTGCATTCACTGCGGGTATACGGCGCGCCCCAATATCCTCATGTTCGGCGACTACTCCTGGATCAGTGACCGCACGCAACGACAGGAGGAGCATTTCGAGTCCTTTCTGGACACCCACAGGGATCAGCCCATCACGGTAGTGGAAATCGGTGCCGGAACGATGGTTCCCACCATCCGCTTCCTGAGCGAGCGCCTGGGACGCCGCAGAGGCATCAAGGTGATTCGCATCAACCCTCGCGAGCCGCATATCGACGCGCCCCATATCTCCTTGAGTTGCGGAGGTCTCGAAGGATTGAGAGGAATTGAGCAGCAGCTCGGCACTCTGTAAACCACATAGGGGACAGGAGACAGAATGCGCTATTCAGCCCTGATGACCGATCTGTACGAACTCACCATGCTGGCCGGCTATTTTGATGAAGGGATGCACGACAGGACGGCCGTCTTCGATCTTTTCTTTCGCAAAGCGCCCTTTCAGGGAAGCTATGCCGTGTTTGCCGGCCTTGCGCCGGCGCTCGAATATCTCGAACAGCTCCAATTCACGGGGAAGGATCTCGACTACCTTTCTTCCCTCGGATTGTTCAAGCCGCGTTTTCTTGAATTTCTGCAGGAATTCAACTTTCGCGGTTCGGTGACGGCCCCCCCGGAAGGGACGGTGGTCTTTCCGACCGCACCCCTGTTGACGGTCGAAGGGACCCTTGCCGAGGCGCAATTTGTGGAAACAGCACTGCTCAACATCATCAACTTTCAAACGCTGGTGGCGACCAAGGCCGCTCGCCTGACCACCGCGGCCGGGCCGGACAGCACGGTCATCGAGTTCGGCCTGCGACGGGCCCAGGGCCCCGACGGCGGCCTCAGCGTAGCGCGTGCAGCGGCCATCGGCGGTGTTTTCGGCACCAGTAATGTGTGGGGCGGGCAGGTGCACGGCATCCCCGTCAAAGGAACCCACGCCCACAGCTGGGTCATGGCTTTTGAGGAGGAACTTCAAGCCTTTCGCGCCTACGCGGAATGTTTTCCCGAGAGCTGTCTGCTGCTGGTGGACACCTACGATACGCTTAAATCCGGTATGCCCAATGCGATTACGGTCGCCAGGGAGTTGCGCGAACGCGGTCATGAGATTCTCGGCGTGCGCCTCGATTCGGGCGATCTGGCCTACCTCAGCCGGGAAGCGCGCCGCATGTTTGACGAAGCGGGCTTTCCTGAAGCTAAAATTGTGGCTTCCAACGAACTGGATGAACACGTGATTCATTCCATCCGCGATGAAGACGGCCGAGTGGACATTTATGGTGTCGGCACCAGGTTGGCGACCTGCCACGGTGAAGGCGGTGGTGCTCTGGGAGGCGTCTACAAACTGGTGCAGTTCGATGGAAAACCGCGCATGAAGACCACCTCCGACATATCCAAGGCAACCCTGCCCGACCGCAAGAGTGTCTGGCGCGTCCTGGAGAAAAGCGGCGACTTCCTCCTGGACCTGGTCACCAGTGATGGCGAGGAACCCAAGCCAGGGGATCGGGTTTATGATCCGGCCAATCCCGTGCGGCAGAAAATACTTCCGCGCGATGCGCAGTTTGAATCGCCACGCAGACAGGTTATGCAGGACGGAAACATCTGTGTGGAGCTCTCCACCCTGGAACAGGCCCGCGACCGCTGCATGGATCAGCTGCAGCGACTCCCTGCCGGATCTCTTCGACTGACCAACCCGCACATCTACAAGGTTTCCATCAGTCACAAACTTCACCAGCTGCGTGATTCCCTGGCCGCCCGTCATGAGCCCTGAGGACCAACTCAGGGCTTGCTGATTTTCATCCCGCAGGGCCTGGACTCAATCCAGCGGCACCACCCTGTTCTCCAGCAACCCGAAACCGCTGCGCCCGAGGCCCCCAGCCAGCATTTCATCAAGAACACCCGCCTCACAGGGCCGGCAGAAGTGATACCCCTTCATGTGGCGACAACCCTGCCGCAGCAGCAGATCAACCTGCCGCGGGCTTTCCACCCCCTCGGCGACCACATCCACTCCCAGGCTGTTTCCCAACGCCAGAACTGCAGCGGCTGGACCGATGGTCCGACGTGTCTCCATCATCTCAACAAAGTTGCGCGCAATTTTGATCCGCTGAATGGGCCACTCGCTCAATCGCAGCACCGAGCAATAGCCGCTGCCGAAATTATCAATGGTCAGCTGTACCCCGAGATCACGTAACTCCCTTAAACGACGTGTGATTTCAACATCATCGCCAATCAGGGCGTCCTCCGGCAGCTCCAGGTCAAGTGCGCCGGGGTCCAATCCGCTCTCCCGCAGAACCCGCACCAGGGTCCCGAAAAACTTGAAGCTTCGAAATTCCTCCGCACTCAGGTTGATGGAAACGAGAAAGGGAGTGTTTTGCTGTTTTCGCCACCGTTGTGCAGCGCAGCATGCGGCCCGCAGAATCCACTCCCCCAGCACAGAGCTGATGGAGCTTTGCTGGGCGAGAGGAAGGAAAAAACCAGGGGAGAGCAGTCCATGCTCAGGGTGCCGCCAGCGGAGAAGACTCTCAACGCGGCGGACCTGCTTTCCGGCCAGATCGATTTCAGGCTGAAAATGCAGTTCAAGTTCCCCCGTGTTCATGGCCTGAAGAATATTCTGCTCGAAACGATCAGATTGCCGGGCGCGCATGTTCAGGGAAGGGGAGAAGAACTGAAACCTTCGCCCTCCCCTTTTCTTGGCTTGATACATGGCGATATCGGCGTGGTGAAGGAGGGTTTCCGGATCTTCGCCATCCTGCGGGAACAACGCCATTCCCATACTGACCGCGCACGGAATTTCACGCTTTTTCCAGGTCACCGGTGAAGACAGGACATCGAGCAGTTTGCCCGCCAGGGCGACCGCATCCTCGGTTCCTTTCAGTGGAGAGAAAACGGCAACGAACTCATCTCCCCCAATACGGGCAATCGTATCGCCACGGCGCAGTTCCGCTTCCATGCGCTTGGCGATGCGGCGAAGAAACCAGTCTCCTGCCGCATGCCCCAAACTGTCGTTGACTTCCTTAAAACTGTCACAGTCGATGACCAGGACGGCTACCATGGCTTTTTCACGTCGCGCCTGCGCCAGCGCCTGGTGCAGACGATCGTCGAGGAGAACGCGATTAGGCAGGCCGGTCAAAGGATCAGTATAGGCCTGGCGCAAAATCTCCTTTTCGGCCATTTTGCGCCGACTGATGTCGCTGAGAAGCCCCACCACCGCTGTCACGGCACCCCTATCACGGGTCACGGGACTCAGCGACAGCAACCCCCAGAAATCCCTCCCGTCACGGCCACGCAGCAAGACATCCAGCTTGGACCTTGTACCGGCGTGGACCTGCGCAAGCAGCGTCCTTATTTTTCCTGCCTGTTCTTCATCGGTGGCAAAATCCCACAGGAAAGCGCCTTGCAGGTCGGTGGACACCAGCCCGAACTGCGTAGCCAGGGCGTCGTTGGCGTATTCGACCCGCCCGTATCCATCGAGAAGAAAGAGCCCATCAGGAACATCTTCAACCAGACGTCGGTAGAGATCGTCATCCTCCCTGAGCAGAAGAGAGGCATCCGCCAATGATGACAGAACCGCCGACCAGCCTGCTTGCCGCTGGCGGCGGTCAGGCTGGTCAGCGCAATCAGGCACACAACTCTCCCTCGAATCTCCAGTCATCACAATCCCCCCCACAGGTAATGATGATCGACGTCGGCAACGTCATCTGTCGTGGTCAGTCAATAATAAAAACCTCTTCCCGGGTAAAGGTGATGTGCTTGAGACCATCGTCTTCCACCCAGAAGGTATTCTCGATCCCGACCGCACCTTTGCCGGGGTAGACAACCTTGGGCTCGAAAGCAAAGGTCATTTTCTCCTTCAGGACCTGTTCCTTGAACCCTCTGGCGATAAAAGGATACTCGTCGACTTCAACGCCGACACCGTGACCGATGAAAGAAACCTGAGCCCCTGCAGATCCCATGAAATGTTCCTTGTGCCCCATCTCGCAAGCGAGGTTGTAGCAGCTCTCGTAAAGGCCGCCCCAACTCACACCCGGTCGCGCAATCTCCTTGAGGTGCTTTTCGATGGCGACCATATCGTCATAGCCTTTCTGAAGGTCGGCGGGCAACTCGCCGATGCAGAAAATGCGAGTCTGATCCACCAGGTAACCATCGAAAGCGGCGGCAAAATCGACAATGATCGGTTGATGGGCCTCGATCCGTTTGTAGCTTGCGCCCTGGCCGATGGAAGGGTTGACGCCGATACCGCCCAGCGGCGCGTCGAGGTAGGCCGGCGCGGCACTGTCGGCCCCGGAGAATATATGTCCGTAAAAGAGTTCGGAGTTGAACCCCCGCATGCGTGTAATGCCCTGATGCCCCTTTTTGCGGGCAGTGAATTCAAGTTCGGCGGCCAATTCCAGATCCGTCATGCCGGGCCTGATGATTTCAGCGGCACGCTGGCAGACCTGATCGACCATCAGCGCGGCATCCTTCATGATTTCGATTTCGTACTCGGATTTCACCGCCCGGACTGTTCGGATCAGATGCGTGGCATCACCGACCTGGACATCGCCGAGAACCTTGCTCAGCCGCTGGTAAAGTGACACCGGCAGCACATCGAGTTCAAGGCCGACCGCCTTCGGCATGCTGCGACCGAAATCGGCGAGGATTTCGGGAAGATCCTTCGGGCTTCTGAAAGCGACTATTTCTTTGAGGCCGCTTTCCATGCGGGCCCGGGTGTAGTCCTTGCGTACCATGTAGATGGGATCGCCGGTATCCGGGACAAAGAGCAGCCCCTGCTGAATGGAGCCGGTGAAGTAAAACAGGTCCGCGCTCTGGAGCATCAGTACGGCATCGAGGCCGGCCTCCTGCATCAGGATTTGAAGTGTCTGGACACGATTGTGCAGTTCGGACGCCGGAGTTATGCGCATGCAGCAACCTCCCTTTTAAAATGTGATCGTAAAGGCGATACAGGTAATCACGCCTTAATAATATTGTCCCATAATTAGAAGGGTATTCTTGCAGTGTCGACAACGACTGTCAAGAAAACATGAGCAGGGCAATTGCGTCATCGCAAAACTTTAAAAATCCGTTATCCTTTTAGATAGGTGCTGTGTAAAATGCTTACCCATTGGGGATTACGCCATGATGAAATTCGGTTTGAAAATCACCTGGATGGCCATTCTTCCAATCCTTCTGACCACCCTGGTCGCCACGGCCACAGCCCTTTACCACAAAAGCTCGCTTGAGCAGTTCTTTGTGCAGGAAATCGACCGGCAGGCCCGCAGCGAGGCCCGCAAAATCGCCCGCAATGTCTACCTGATGTGCCGCTCCACACAGGAGGCTCTGCAGCAGTCTGTCAACCGTAACCTGCGGGTCGCCCGCCATATTGTAAAATCTCACGGCAGTGTTAATTTTCGCGGACCGAACGTCAAATGGCAGGTGCGCAACCAATACGACGGGTCTCAGCAGGAGATCTCCCTACCCCGCCTGTATATCGGTTCCATCTGGCCTGGCCAGAACGAAGACTTCGGACAGCCAACTCCCGTTGTGGACGATATTCAGAATCTGGTCGGGGGCACGGTCACCCTTTTCCAGCGTATGAACCCCCGTGGAGACATGTTGCGTGTGGCGACCAACGTGGCGGAAACGGACGGCAGCCGCGCAATCGGCACATACATCCCGGCCGTGACTCCGGAAGGCGACGCAGATCCGGTAGTTTCAGCTATACTCAAGGGCAACAGCTACCAGGGCAGAGCCTATGTAGTCAACGCCTGGCATGTCACCGCCTACCTCCCCCTCTGGGATGGGGACCGCAAAAATGTCGTGGGTGCCCTTTATGTCGGAGTGCGTCAGGACAACCTCGAAAGTCTACGCAAGGGGATTGCGGACATCGTGGTGGGAAAAAGCGGTTATGTTTACGTTCTCGGCGGCAGGGGGGGACACCGCGGGCATTACATCATCTCCCAAAACGGCAGCCGCGATGGAGAGGATATCTGGGACAGTATCGATGCGGACGGCCGCTACTTCATTCGTGAAATCATCGAGCAGGCGCTCAGGCAGGCCAACCCCCCCACAGGCTCCCCTATTCCGGTGGAGTTCGTCAATTACCGCTGGAAAAATCCAGACGAAGATGAGCCGCGGAAGAAAGTAGTTGCGGTTGCCTACTTCGAACCCTGGGACTGGGTCATCGGAGCAGGCTATTACGAAAGCGACCTGATGGACAGTCAGTACCGGCTTCAGGCGGAGATCAACAACATGGGCTACTGGACGGGGCTGACGGCGGCGGTTATGGTGCTGCTGGCTGTTCCTGTTGGATACATGGTCGCCGGCGGAATTCGCAACCGGATCGACAGCGTTCTAACCTCGGTGGAAGAAATCCTGATCGTGGTCGACAACCATGGCCGCATCATGCTGCTGAGCGATCCAGCCGCCGATTTTCTGGGGGTCACCCCGCGAAATGCGGTCAAGCGATCGTTTGACCAGGTTGTGCCCTACGAGCAGCTCCGCCGCAAAATCGAGGAGTGTCTTCATGACAGAAAGGTTTCCCACAGATTCGACTTTGACGTCCCGACACGGAAGGGAACACGCATTATGGAAGCCCGCGCCTCCTCCATACAGGCGCGCGTCGGCGGGTTTGCCGGGATGATCTTTATCATCCATGACGTCACCGGAGAAAGGGAGGTCGACCGTCTCAAGAGCGAATTTATCTGTACCGCGGCGCACGAATTGAGCACCCCGCTGGCATCGATCATCGGCTATTCGGAACTGTTGCTGGAAAACCGCGACCTGCCCGAAGAGACTTTTCGTGAAGCTGCGACCTTCATCAACAAGAAAGCCTGGTCTTTATCCCGCATCGTCAACGACCTGCTTGATCTCACCCGCATTGAGCTGGGACGAGAAATCCCTCTCGAAAAACACCCCTGTGACCTGAATGATATTCTGCATGAAGCCGCCGCTTTCGGGCGCAACCTTTCCCGGCGCCATCAATTTGAAGTCGACGTGCCGCAGGAGCCGGTTGTTTTGGATTGCGATCGGGACAAACTGGAGCAGGCCTTGGAGAACATTGTGGGGAATGCCATCAAATATTCTCCTGACGGGGGCAGAATTCGCATCGTAGGAGCCCCCAAGGTGGACGGCTACCAGATCATGGTTGAGGATGAGGGAATCGGCATGAACGCCTCAGAGGTCAAGCATATCTTCGATAAATTCTACCGGGCGGACAGTTCCACCACGGCGGTGGAAGGAACGGGACTGGGGATGAGCATCGTGCAGCATATCGTGCAGGAGCACCAGGGGCGGGTCTGGGTGGAAAGCCGTCCGGCAAAGGGAACACGTGTCTACATCGAACTGCCTTGGCCCGATGGAGGAGCGCCCTTTGCCAGAGGCGGCGGGCAGAGAGGAACCTAACCTTTCCTGCTCTGCTTATCCGCATTGACGTGTA
>JAXHUR010000006.1:0-57458 GCA_034189505.1 Thermodesulfobacteriota bacterium
GGCCTGAATGCACCGCAGAAGTTACACAGACATGGCGCGCCGGGTGGGACCAGAAGTCAGCCTGGCCGGGCAAGGAAATCCTCGAGATCGGCTTCATCCTGAAAGATCTCGTTCCCCCCCTCAATCCCTCGAACCATAACCTGATGTAATAAGTTCTGGGCATGGATTTCGCCCTATCCCGGCGTGGTTTTCTCTCATCACATAAGAACACTGAAAGTTACAAAGGTTACCTGCGTTATCCGTACTGAGAAATGCCCCCACATCCTTGACACGACCTTGCCGTCCCCCTAACGTTGCGATATAAACAACCGGGCGACCCCCAGGGGCCGCCGAAGAAAACCAGAGAAAGACTGATGCTGAAAATATCGCGACAAATTATCATTCCGGAAAACGAAATCGAGATGCATGCCGTCGCGTCCCAGGGATCCGGCGGGCAGAACGTGAACAAGGTGGCCAGCGCCATTCATCTGCGCTTCGATATCCGCGCCTCCTCTCTGCCCGATTCGGTCAAGGAGCGCCTGCTCAACCTCAATGACCAGCGCATCACCCAGGAGGGGATCGTGGTCATCAAGTCGCAGCAGTACCGCACCCAGGAGCGCAACCGCGATGAAGCTCTGAAACGCCTGCGGACCCTCATCCAGAGCGCGATGGCCACTCAACGCAGGCGCAAACCGACCAAACCTACCAAGACATCGAAAGAAAAACGGTTGAAGGAAAAAACGCGCCGCGGTCAGATAAAAAGTCTGCGCGGCAAAGTCAATGACTGAGTGAGCCTGCAGCACAAGCCGCCATAGATCAAAGAATCCAAGGATAGAGTCCATGCACAACTATGATGTCATCGTGGTCGGAGGCGGCCCGGCCGGCATGTTTGCCGCGGGCTTTGCCGCTCTCGAGGGGGCGAGCGTGCTGCTGCTTGAAAAGAATAAGCGGTGCGGTGCGAAATTGCTGATCACCGGCAAGGGGCGCTGCAATGTCACCAGCAGCGAAGAGAACCCGCGAAAATTCATCGAGCATCTCAATCCGGACGGCAGACCGTTCCTAACGGCCCTCTTCGCGTTCGGCCCATCGGATGTCGTTGACTTTTTCGAGCAACGCGGCCTGCCCATGGCCGTCGAACGCGGCGGTCGGGTTTTTCCCGAAAAAGGTGGAACGGCAGAGGTGCTGGCCCTGCTCGAACGGTTTATCACAGAGGCCGGCGTCACTGTCCTGACCGACTGCCAGGTCAATGATCTGAAGATAAGCGAAGGCCACTTCAGTGGCGTATCTACGTCCAGAGGACTGTTTCAGGCCGAAAGCCTCATCCTCGCAACGGGCGGCCTGTCTTACCGCGAGACCGGCTGCACGGGAGACGGCTACCGCTGGGCCTGCGAGACCGGGCATCATCTCGTCAAACCTGAAGCTTCGCTGGTTTCAGTCAAGCTGGCCGAAAACTGGACCGGCGAGCTCAGTGACTTCAACCTGCGCAATGTGCAGATTTCGGTGCTGCGCGACGGGAAAAAGATCGATCAGCGATTCGGAGAGGCGTTTTTTACCCGTAACGGTATCAGCGGCCCAATCATCCTCGATATGAGCAGCGCGATCCGCAAGGCGCTCAAGGCAGGAAAAGTCACCCTGCAGCTCGACCTCAAACCGGCGGTCGACGCAGAAACCTTCGACCGCCGTCTTCAACGGGAACTTGAAAAAAACAACAACCGCGATTTCGGCAATTCCCTCGCGGGCCTGCTGCCCCGTGACATGATCCCTGTCTTCATTCGCCTCTCGGGCATTGCCCCCTCCCAGAAGTGCCATTCAGTCACACGCCGGGAAAGACTCAAGCTGCTGCATCTGTTCAAACAACTGGAACTCAACGTCACAGGATGCGGTGATTTCAAACGGGCGATTATCACCGAAGGCGGCGTTTCGCTCAAAGACATCGACATGCGCAGCATGCAATCGAAAAAAATCCGCAACCTTTATTTTGCCGGAGAGATGATCGACCTCGACGGTCCGACCGGCGGGTTCAATCTGCAGATCTGCTGGTCGAGCGGCTATCTGGCGGGAATCAATGCCGCCCGCCGCAGCAGCAGGGAGTGAAAGCAGCGGTGGCAGCGGGGAAGTTGGTCACCTATGTAACTTTTATTCCATCCTCGATAGCCAGCCTCTTCCGGATCGCTTTGATGGCCGAAAGGTATGAGCGACCGTTCATCCTCCCCAACTCCGGCAACCTCGCCCCGGCTTGAATGCACCGCAGAAGTACCAGAAAACACATCTTTCTCAATGACAAAAATTATACCGATTCTGCAAAAAAGACCCCTGCCACTGGTGGCGAAGGTTGAATCAAACCGCATGGACAGCCAGCAGACGGCGCATCATCGTGAGCAAATACATATCAATGGCTGAGAGAACAGAGACGGATGTGAGAGCGCCCAGAGCCGTACGGACGTGGCGCGTCGAAATGGACCAGAAGGCCGCCGAGCAGATCAATTAAGGGAATGCTCTTCGATCGGCCTTACTCGCTTACTGTCGAAAAACATTTCATTTTGTCGGAATTTTTTACACAAAAAGCTCCTGTGGTTTTTCCTTTTTAAAATTTCTGTCTATTTTTCAAGTAATTATAAAAAGGAACATAATTTGCTTATGTTTAGGAATATATTTTTTATTCACTGTTTTAAACACAGGAGTTTTTATGTTTTTTAGAATCGCAACCGCTTTGACTTTCGTTCTTTTCGCTGCGGTACATGCGGCGGCAGTCCCCATTTCCGGCCTGTACAGTACCGGTGTAGATGACAGCAGCAACCTTCTGGCGATTGGAACGGTTGATTCTCATTACTCACTTATGTTCGACGGTGGTACGCTCATCCCTCGTGCCATCATCCCCCATTCCGCCTGGGCGGACAATACAGATGATTTCGCACAATGGATCAACCCATCCAGCGAGCAAAACCCTTCCGGGACAGCAACCTTTTCCCCTGGCGACTACGCTTATGAGCTTACATTTGATCTTACTGGCTTTGACCCTTCAACTGCCATAATTTCAGGGCAGTGGGCCACAGACAACAGTGCGTCGATTCTGCTGAACGGAAATGCAACCGGGATAACCAAGCCGGAAAATGGGTATAAGTCTCTGGATTCTTTCGTCCTTGATTTTGGCTTTCTGCCCAGCGTGAACACTTTGACGTTCCTGGTCAATAATGCAGGAAGCAGCAATAATCCAACTGGTTTGTATGTCAACGTGGAGAGTGATGTATCAGCAACCGTCGTTCCGGAGCCCTCTACTTTGCTGCTGTTCGGCATCGGCTCTCTGGGTGTCTGGTTTGCAGGCAGACGCAATCACCGTAAGAGTTCTTAAGACCAAAGAACAGATCATCCTCAAATGACTTTGAAAAAGGAGCATCGCTGCAGCGATGCTCCTTTCTTTATGCTTCCTTCTAAGCTGCCTGTCCGGCAGTGAACGATGCGCTCCTTTTTTCCAGCCTTCTACTCGCTCCGATCGTCCGGGAAATGGAAAACCTGAGAGCCCCAAAGAGTGTGGGAGCCGCCATCGTGGTACTCGAAGTCGTTGTCTTGCTGAGCGGTTCGATTTTCTTGCTCATTGATCCGGCAAAGACATGGCTTGACCGGGCACCAGTAAGTTTAATGCGCATCCAGGAAAAGGTCGCGACAAAGCTTCATGAATAACCCGGCTTAAAGAGGAGGCTGTCGAACAGGTCAAACAGGCAACCAGCAACCAAGGAGACACAAGTGAGGGCAGGAGAAAACTCCGAAAGCCAGGGGAAAGAAACAAAGAAAACATCTTTCCGGAGTTCTTGCTGAATCACCAACAGGTGTGGACAAACGGGGACAAAAAATTAAAGAAAAAGGGATCAGCGGAAAACCGCTAACCCCTTGATTTCTTTTGGTGCCGAAGGGGAGACTCGAACTCCCACGGGCCTACGCCCACTAGACCCTGAACCTAGCGTGTCTACCAATTCCACCACTTCGGCAAAGCGAGAGGATTTATATCAAATGCCTGTTGAGAATGCAATAGAAAATTGTGAAAAATTTGGGTCGCTATTCACTTCGCGGGTTCGCAGCTCCCATGCTGAACAATTAATGCTTTTCAGCAGCCGCAGCCGCAGTTGTGGCATACCACCTTGTCGCTGCCTTCGGGTTCGATGGTTTCCGGCGCGAAAGCGGCGCGGTTGACGCCCCTTTCGATGTCCTCGACCAGGTTGAGATGTGCGCTCTGCCCGATCACGTGCCCAAGGCACATGTTGCCGACCCCATCTTTGGGGGACCGAATGCGGACGCTGTTGAGCAGATCGCCGTAGCCCTTGATCTCCATCACCATATCCGGATCGTCGGCGCGCGAGAGTCGCACCCCGACCGGGGCGAGATCCTTGCCGAGACGCTCGAACAAAGCATCGAGGCTCTCTTCGTCAACCGCGTTGCGCCATTTATCATCCTTGAACTCACGGCGGTAAAAAACCACCGTCACTTCCTTCATCTCCATGGCCGTTTCACCTTCACACCAGATTTCAGTCCTTTTTTCCTGCATCACTATCCTCCCCTGGCAGCAGCATCCTGACCCCCGGCATGGACTGTTTGTCATCCACCTCCAGAGCGATCCGCACCACGTCCACCTGCCTGACGCCGGCAACGCCGGGGCGCTTGAAACTCAGCACGGCGCGACTCCCCACAGGTCCCCATAAAAGCTCGCGCACCACCGCCTGAAAATTGGTTCCCTGCAGGGGGTATCCATCCACAGCAATAATCAGGTCACCAGGTTCGAGCCCCTGTTTTTCCGCCGGGGTTCCGGCAACGACCGCCAGCACGACCAATTCACCGCGCGCGGTGGGAACCACCTGTAATCCAACGCCACCAAAATCGCCTTCAGCGGCAGGGGCGAATCCACTGCCAGCCAGCAGCAGGGCAAAGGCGAACCCTGCGAAAATATGAAATCGGCAAAAGCGCCCGAGCTTTGTTTTAATTGCAGAAAACATCAGAGCTGATGAATCCAGGAGGTATCGCCTGAACCTTCACGCAGCACCTCAACCTGGTCGCCGATCAGACTGACGACGGTGGAAGAATCTCCCCGCAGGATGCCGCCGTCGACGACCAGATCGAGCTGATGGCCAAGGGCATCTTCGATATCGAGCGGATCATGGTAGACATCCTGACCGGACACGTTGGCGCTGGTGGTCACCAGCGGATGCCCCAGCTCCTGCACGATGGCCAGCGCAATGGGGTTCTGCGGAATGCGGATCCCCACCGTTTTCTGGCGGGTCATGAGGGAATCGGGCACCACGCGGGTCGCTTCGAGCACGAAGGTATAAGGCCCGGGCAGATGCCGTTTCATGATCTTGAACGCGAAGTTGCTGACCTGGGCGTAGTTGGAAACATCGGACAGGTCTGCGCAGATAAAGGAGAAGGGTTTGCGCGCATCGCGTTTCTTGATCTGATAGATATTTTTGACACCCTTCTTGTTGAAAATATCGCAGCCGATGCCGTAGGTCGTATCGGTCGGGTAGGCAATGACCCCGCCCTGTTTGAGTGCATCCACAACCTGGCGAATCAATCTCAACTGGGGGTTCTCGGGATTGATGGAAATAATCATTCGTACACCTCGTCTCAATAGGCGTTTACAACATATTACCACAAACAGCTTGAATGACGAGACTTTTTGTAATGGGAAACCGTATGGGGAGAGGAAAATGCGGTATCAGAGGAGATATTTGAGGTCGTCGATCTGCCGCAGAGCATCATAGACTCCTGTGACCTGGTCGAAATTGTGAACGCGAACCAAAACGGAAACGGTGACATAATTGCCCTTACCACTGGGGCGAACCTTGACGGCATCCTGCGAGACGGGAAGGACACTGGAAACAGCCCGACTGACTTCAAAAATGAACAGTTCGGTATTGGGCCCCATTGCCTTGAAAACATGGTCGCAGGGAAAGTCGAACAACGCCTCCGGTTTCGGGTGTCGGTCACTCATGGTCGATCTCCTCCTCCTCGCGCCAGCCGGTATGGCCGAAACCGCCTGATCCCCGACGGGTTTCATCAAGGGATTCGACCTGCCGCAGACGACCCTGCACAACTTTGGAGAGTACCATCTGAGCAACGCGGTCGCCCGGTTGGATGGTCAGCGTGTCCGCGCCATGATTGATCAGGATGACGCTCACCTCCCCCCGATAATCGGCATCGATGGTACCGGGAGAGTTGACCAGGCTCACGCCGTGTCGCAGCGCCAGGCCGGAGCGCGGACGGACCTGCCCTTCGTAACCCTCAGGGATGGCAAAGGCCAGGCCGGTGGGGATCAGCATGCGCTGCCCGGGGTTGACGCTCACCGGGGCGTCCAGTGCGGCGTGGAGATCCATTCCGGCGGCACAATCGGACATATAACGCGGCACAACTGCGCCGGAACGAACAATCTGTACACGAACATCAATATGATTCATGGGGGGTTTTGCTTTCAACGATATCAGGACAGCGCAAGATCAAGCATGGTCAGATCCTGGTCACGACACTGCCCAACGGTTTCGAGAATCAGGGAGTCTTCCTGGAAAAGGTGCCGGGCGAGGCTCTGCAGGTCGGCGGCGTTGACCGATTCGATGGCGCCGACCACCTCGTCGACATCCACATCGCGGCGCAGGTAGATTTCGTTTCTCGCCAGCCGTGTCATCCGATTGTCGCTACTTTCAAGCGACAGCAGCAGATGTCCCTTGAGCTGCTCCTGGGCCGCACGGAGTTCCCTCTCCGAAAGCGAGTTTGCGCGCAGTTCGTCAAGTTCCCGGAGAATGAGAGAAACCACTTCTCTGAGGTCATCGGGGGAGACCCCGGCATAGACGACCAGGGCCCCTGAATCGGAATGGGAGTTGAGATAACTGTAAATGGAGTAAGCGAGACCGGCATCTTCCCGGACTCTCTGGAACAGCCGCGAACTCATGCTGCCGCCGAGGATGACATTGATCAGATGAGCCTGAAAACGGTCAGGATGATTCTGCGGCAGACTGGGAGTGCCGAGACACAGATGAAGCTGCTCCAGGTCTTTCGCCTGATGGTGGATGCCGCATACGGGTTTGGGCGCAGGCCCCTTGGCGATCTCTTCTCCGGGTGGAATGCCGGTCAGGGCGCGTTCTATCTGGTCAACCAGACGATCGTGATCAACCTGCCCGGCAGCACAGACGACGATATTGCGCCCACGGTAGCGGTCCTTCATGAAGGAGAGCATCCGGGCGCGGTCGAGTTCGGCGACACTTTGGCGACTGCCTATAATGGGCTGACCCAGTGGATGCCCGGGCCAGAAATGCTCGCAGAACAGGTCATGGATCTGTTCATCCGGCGCATCCTCGATCATGAATATTTCCTGGAGAATGATTTTGCGCTCTTTCTCCAGTTCATCACTGTCAAAAACGGAATTGAGCAGAATATCCGAGAGCAGGTCGACCGCAATATCCAGGTGATTGCCGAGAACCTTGGCGTAGTAGCAGCTGAACTCCCGGGAGGTGAAGGCGTTGAGGATGCCGCCGACAGAATCGATCTCGCGGGCGATGTCCAGGGCGTCGCGACGGCGTGTCCCTTTGAACAGCATGTGCTCAATAAAATGGGATATGCCGCCGCAGTCGCCCTGTTCATGCCGCGATCCGTTTTCCACCCAGAATCCGATGGTGGCGGAGTATGCCGTCACCATTTGTTCGGAAATTATCCGGATGCCGTTATCGAGAACGGTTTTGCGAACCATCGATCAGCCTGTGAATCAATCGCCGTCTTCGGGCAGCTTCTGTCCCAGGGCCTCTTTGCGCGACAGCTTGATCTTGCCCTGCTTGTCGATGCCGATGCACTTGACGAGCACCTCATCCCCTTCGTTGAGGATATCGGTGACCTTCTGTACGCGCTCCCGGGCAAGTTCGGAAACGTGGACCAGGCCGTCGGTGCCGGGGAAGATTTCGACGAAAGCGCCGAATTCCATGACTTTGCGCACAACACCCTGATAGAGTTTGCCGACCTCGGCTTCCTGGGTCAGGTCGCGGATCATCTTGATCGCTTTTTTGGCGGCTTCGCCGTCAGCGGAGGCGATATTGATGCGGCCGTCATCTTCAATGTCGATGGCGCAGCCGGTCGCTTCAATGATACCCCGGATATTCTTGCCGCCGGAGCCGATAACGGTGCGCACCTGGTCAGGCTTGACGCGAATCGTCGTGATACGCGGCGCATAGGGAGAAAGGTCGTCGCGGGGTTGTTCGATCGCTTTGGCCATCTCGCCGAGAATGTGCATACGCCCGGAGCGTGCCTGCTCCAACGCCTGCTTCATGATCTCTTTGGTGACACCGGTGATCTTGATGTCCATCTGCAGGGCGGTTACGCCTCGGCTGGTCCCGGTGACCTTGAAGTCCATGTCGCCGAGGTGGTCCTCGTCGCCGAGAATGTCGCTGAGAACCGCGACATCATCACCTTCCTTGATCAGGCCCATGGCGATGCCGGCAACAGGCTCCTTCACGGGGACGCCAGCATCCATCAGGGCCAGGGAGGACCCGCAGACGGACGCCATGGACGATGAGCCGTTGGACTCGAGAATGTCCGAGACAATGCGAAGGGTATAAGGGAAATCGTCGTAGTTCGGGAGAATTTTTGCGACCGAACGCTCGGCAAGATAACCATGGCCGATTTCGCGACGACCGGGGAACAGGCGCATGCTGGTTTCGCCGACGCAGAACGGCGGGAAGTTGTAATGCAGCAGGAATTTCTTGAATTCCATGCCCTGCACGTTGTCCATACGCTGCTCATCCACCGAGGTGCCGAGCGCCACCGCTACCAGGGCCTGGGTTTCGCCGCGGGTGAACAGGGCGCTGCCATGGGCGCGGGGCAGCAGGCCGACGTCACAGGTGATGGGACGGACCGTCGTCATGTCGCGGCCGTCGATGCGCACCTTGTCCTTGATAATCATGCCGCGCACCACGCGCTTTTCGACCTTGCCGATCAGGCCGGCGATTTCGCCTTCCTGCTCGGGATATTCTTCTGCCAGGGCTTCCTTGACCGAATTGCGGATCTCATCCAGAGCCGCATAGCGCTCCTGCTTGGTGCGGATCTTCATAGCCTCGAGAACCTTATCGGCGCACAGCTGGTCAACCTTTTCCTCCAGTGTCACATCGGTCTCGGGAACTTCAAACTCGCGTTTGGCCTGACCCACCAGGTCGCGCAGTTTGATCTGCAGATCGATCAGCGGCTGCAGGGATTCGTGTCCGAAAAAGATCGCTTCGAGCATTTCATCCTCGGACAGCAGCTCTGCCTCCCCCTCGACCATGATGACCGCCTCGCGGGAACCTGCCACCGTGATGTCGAGATCGCTGTTTTCCATCTGCTGAAGGGTCGGATTTGCCACCAGTTTGCCATCCACCCGGCCGACACGCACGGCGGCAATGGGCCCGTTGAAAGGGATGTCGGACACTTCCACTGCCGCAGAAGCCGCGACGATGGCGAGAGTGTCCGGATCGTTGATCAGGTCGGCGGAAATCACCGTCGGCATGATCTGGGTTTCATACATGTACCCTTTGGGGAACAGGGGGCGCATGGGGCGGTCGATCAGACGGCAGATGAGGGTTTCCCGCTCGCTGGCGCCGCGTTCGCGACGGAAGAAGGAGCCAGGGATTTTGCCGGCGGCATAGAATTTTTCCTGGTAGTTGACGGTCAGGGGAAAGAAATCCTGCCCTTCCCGCATTTTGCGCGCCGAAACGACGGTACACAGAACCTTGGTCTCACCATAGGTGATCACCACGGCACCGTCGGCCTGACGAGCCATTTTCCCGGTTTCAATGGTCAGAGGTTGTCCGTTGAACTCTGTTTCTACTTTGTGAAAAGCCATACCTGTTCCTTTGGTTTTGGTGCAAGCACCTGGTTTAAAATCAACCGGCAGAATGACCAAAGGAGGATGGCCCGAGACAGACCCCGCCCTTCACTTTGAAGGCGGAAGCTCTCTCCGGTCAACCTCCCCAGTCAAAAAACACTGCCCGAAAAACAAAGGCAGCAGCCCTCCGGTTACGGAAGACGTGCTGCCCGTGTTTAACGGCGAATGCCCAGTTCCTTGATGATTTTGCGATAACGCTCGACATCCTTGGCTTTCAGATAATCGAGCAGGCGCCGTCTCTGCCCGACGATCTTGAGCAGCCCGCGACGGGAATGATGATCCTTTTTGTGGGTCTTGAAATGCTCCGTCAGATAAATGATCCGCGCTGAGAGCAGAGCAATCTGAACCTCGGGCGAACCGGTGTCACCCTCATGCGTCTTGAACTGTTCGATAATTTCCTGTTTGCGATCCGTGGCCAGCACTGTGCCACCTCCTTTCCATCCTGTGTCTTGATCTGCCAAGAACAGCAGTTGTGTTTTTATGTGTGGGCTTTCTACCACAATTCATGCCGCGCTGTAAAGCGCTAAAGATGATCACGAAAAGACGTTGAACACCTTTAAAAGCTCAAAATCTCCACGTTTTTCCATCAGACGCATCGGGTCGAAGCGCGCTGCTGCCAGCAGTCTTTTGCCGTCGGTCAATGCGACCACATCGCCCTGTGCGAAAACTTCGTTTCCAACCACCTGCTCGAGAGCAGGCGGAATGCCGTCTGCAAGTCGACCGGCCGCCTCGGGCGTAATCTCGATGCGGGCATAATCACGCATCGCCTCAATCGGCGTCAAAAAAGCGGGGCTTTGCCCGGGCCGAATGTTCTCACCCACATCGTCCAACGCAATACACTCCGCCAGACCAAACGATCCGCTGCGGGTGCGGCACAGCCGGGTCAGATGAGCGCCGGGGCCCAACGCTTCACCGATGTCATGCACCAGCGTCCGGATGTAAGTGCCCTTGGAGCAGTTCACCTCAAGCTCGGCTTCATCTTCCACCGTTCGCAGAATTTCGATGCGCGCAATATGCACGGGTCGCGGCGGACGTTCCACATCGACCCCCTGCCGCGCCAGGCGGTGCAGCGCGACCCCGTTGCGTTTGATGGCCGAATACATGGGCGGAATCTGTTCGATATCGCCGGTAAAGCGCGGTAGAACTTCCGGCAGGCGTTCAAGGCAGTGCGGCTCGATGGTTCGACGTTCAATAACCTGACCTTCAGCGTCCTGAGTGTCTGTGATGCAACCGAGCTTCATGGTGGCCCGATAGGTTTTTTCGCCAGCCATGATAAATTCCACCAGCCGGGTCGCCTGACCGACGGCCACGGGCAGAACTCCTGTCGCCATGGGATCGAGAGTGCCGGTATGGCCGACCCGCCGGATACGCAGCAGACGCCGCACACGTGCGACCACATCATGGGAGGTCAGTCCCTGAGGTTTATCGATCAGCAGAATTCCGTCCATGAAATGCTCAGGCACCGACCTCGATGTTCAAACGCTCGAAGACCGTCGCCCTGACCTGGTCAAGATCGCCTTCCAGGTTTGCCCCGGCCGCATTGTGATGCCCGCCGCCGCCGAGGTGATGAGCAAGTTCTCCCACATTGACCTTGCCCTTGGAGCGGAAACCCACTTTATAGGAACGGGGGCCGGTCTGCCTGAAGAGAATTGCGACCTCGACCCCTCGAATGGAGCGGGGATAGTTGACGAAGCCGTCGGTATGCTGAGCCTCAGCGCCCGTCTGACTCATCATTTCAGAGGTCAGAGTCATGGTCGCGAATTGGCCGCAGGAGGATACAGTCAATGTCGCGAGGGCCAGAGCCAGCAGGCGCAACCGCTTTTCGTCCTGGTTCTCATAAAGACCGCCCGCCACGTCCCAGGGATTGATCCGACCGATTTCGATCAGATCGGCGGCGATGCGAAAGGCCTCAGGGTTGGCATTGGAATAGCGGAAGGATCCGGTATCGGCAAGGATTGCCGTATAGATGCACAGGGCGACCTCGGGCGTGAGTGCGCCCGGACGCTTTTCAAGAATCCGGTAGATCAGAGCACCGGTCGCGCAGGCCTCGACATCAACAAAGTTGATATCACCGAAGGCTTCGAAGTACGGATGATGATCGATATTGATCAGAACAGAGCCCGCGTCGCGCAGATGAGTTCCGGCGCGATGCAGCTCCCCTGCATCGAGAACGAAGACGACATCGAAAGCTGCGCCGGGATCGGCTTGATTGGAAATCAGGTCCGAGCCGGGGAGAAACTGCAGGGAATCGGGCACTGGGTCCTGGTTGTAGGCTACGACCTCTTTGCCCAGGGCACGCAGGGCGTTGGTCAAAGCCAGCGTCGAAGCGATGCAATCGCCGTCAGGACCGGAATGAGAAGCGACAAGAAATCGCCCGCCCTGGTCAATCTTCGTCAGTATCTGTTCGATCATCACTTTTCCCGGATTCCTGAATCTCTTCAAGCAGAGCATCGATGCGGTTGCCATACTCCTGAGAATGATCGTAGATGAAGATGAGATCCGGTGTATAGCGCATACGCAGGCGCTTGCCGAGTTCCCGGCGGATAAAAGGCACTGAGCTTTTAAGACCGGCCTCGGTTTCCTGCTGTGCCTTTTCGTCACCCATTACAGAAAAAAAGACACGCGACAGGTGCAGATCCGGGGTCATCTCCACACCGGTAATGGTAACAAAACCGATGCGCGGATCTTTCAATCCCTTGACGAGCAAGGCTGAGATTTCCTTCTGGATCTGCTCTCCGACCCGATGTGAACGCTGTGATGACAAAAACAAAACTCCTACAGGTGAACGAATTCGGTCTCGCGGTCGCACACTTCAGCGAGGCCGATGCGGTCAATTTCCTCTTCGATGCGAGCAAAAACTGAATCTGCTTCAGCCTCGTCGGCAACAACCACAGAAACTCCGATACTGGCTCGCTGCCATAGGTCATGATGTCCGACTTCGGCAGCCGAAATGGGGAAGCGCTCACGGCATCGGCCGAGAATCTTGCGCACGATCCCGCGTTTTTCCTTGAGATTCTGCGGCGCATGAAGAACAAGCTCGTAACGGGCGATCCCAACGACCATGATCTTTCCCCATGAAAAGAGCCCCCTTTACTTTGCAGCGCAGGGGAGCATCGATTACAGCAGGGTTTTCGTTTCCACTATTTCGTAGGCCTCGATGACGTCGCCGACCTTGATGTCATTGTAATTCTCAAGAGAGATCCCGCATTCGTAGCCGGTGGCAACCTCTCTGGTATCGTCCTTGAAGCGTTTAAGCGAGGAGAGGCTGCCTTTCCACACAACAACGCTGTCACGTACGAGCCGCGCCTTGGCATTGCGATGGATCTTTCCGTCAATAACATAGCAGCCGGCAATGGTGCCGACGCGGGAGATCGTGAAAGTCTCGCGCACTTCAGCACGACCGAGTTCTTTCTCCTTGAGGGTCGGAGCCAGAAGACCTTCCATGGCGTTTTTAATATCCGCCACAGCATCGTAGATAATGTTGTAAAGTCGGATATCGACCCCTTCGGTTTCAGCAAGTTGCGAAGCCTTAGGCTCGGGACGGACATTGAAGCCGAGAACAACGGCATCGGAGGCGCTGGCCAGGTTGATGTCGCTCTCGTTGATCCCGCCGACGCCGGTATGGATCACCACCAGACGGCAGGCGTCAGTGCTGAGCTTGACGAGCGCGTCCTTGACCGCCTCGACGGAACCCTGAACGTCGGCCTTGATGACCACCTTGAGTTCCTTGACATCGCCTTCCTGGATCTTGGCGTACAGCTGATCGAGAGAGATCTTGCTGGTCTTGGCCAGTTCGGCTTCGCGCAGTTTCTGCTGACGATGCAGGGCGACATCCTTGGCCTTCTTTTCGTCCTCAACAGCATAAAGAAGATCTCCTGCATCGGGCACGCCGGAGAGGCCCGTAACTTCCACCGGCATGGACGGGCCGGCGTTTTCAACACGCTCGCCACGGTCGTCGACCATGCTGCGCACGCGGCCGTAATGGATTCCGGAGACGATGGGATCACCGACGTGCAGCGTACCTTCCTGAACCAGCACGGTCGCTACCGGGCCGCGCCCTTTGTCCAAACGGGCTTCGACGATAATGCCGCGGCCCCGTTTGTTGGGGTTGGCTTTAAGTTCCATGACTTCGGCCTGCAGCAGCACCATTTCCAGCAGAGACTCGATATTGAGCTGTTCCTTGGCGCTGACTTCGGCAAAGATCGTCTCACCGCCCCACTCTTCAGGGATCAACTCAAACTCGGTCAACTCCTGCTTGACGCGTTCCGGGTTGGCGTCGGGCTTGTCGATTTTGTTGATCGCCACCACGATCGGCACGCCGGCCGCCTTGGCATGATTGATCGCTTCCTTGGTCTGCGGCATCACGCCGTCATCGGCCGCCACCACCAGGATGACAATGTCCGTCGCCTTGGCGCCGCGGGCACGCATGGCGGTAAACGCCTCATGGCCGGGGGTGTCGAGAAAACTGATCTTGCGCCCGTCAAGCTCGACGTGGTAGGCACCGATATGCTGGGTGATACCACCGGCCTCGCCTTCCGTGACCTTGGCGGCGCGAATGGCGTCGAGCAGACTGGTCTTGCCGTGATCGACGTGTCCCATGACAGTCACGACCGGCGGACGCAATTCGAGTTCTTCCGGCTTGTCTTCCTCGATGCCGGGTTTGACGCTGGCGGGAGTCTCTTCGAGAATCGCCGCCTCGTCAAAGGCAACGTTTTCCACTTCGTAATTGTATTCGGAAGCCAGCAGCGCGGCAGTCTCGAAATCAAGGGGATGGTTGATGGTCACCATCGAGCCCTGCTTCATCAGCTCACGGATCAGCTCATTGGCCTTGATCCCCATGCGCTTGGCCAGCTCGCCGACAGTAATGGAATCGGTAATACGGATGACCCGCTTGATCGCTTTGGAGATGGTGACTTCGGTTTTCTTGGTTTGCTTGGCACCTTTTTTGGGACGGCGCATCTTGCCGCTGCGTTCGGGCTCGAACACCTCGAGCTTGCGCCCCTTGCGGCCGCGACGCTGATCGGAATCTTCCGGGGGGCCTCCTTTACCTTTTTTATTCTTTTTGCCACCGCGCACCTCTTTGGGTTGAAACACCTCGTCGGGTGCCGCAGGCGGAGTAAAGCTGGGGCGACTGCGCCCCGCCGCGCCGCCGCGACGGTCATCTCCGGCTCCGGCGGGAGGCGTACCGGGAGATGAATCTTTTCTTGCAGGACGTTCCCGGCGAGTGCTTTCCGCAGGCCGGCTTGGCGCGCTGGGACGTGAGGGAGGGCCGGACAGAGTGGACAGATCCACACGTCCCAGCACTTTTGCCCGCGAGGCCGTCGCTTTTTCGGGTTTCTTTTCACGCGCAGCGGGTTTCTTCGCTTCGCTTTTTGGAGCTTCCTCTGTCTTTGCAGCCTCCTCCGACGCAGCAGGCGCCTCTTCAGAAGATTCCGCCCGGGCTTCCTGCGGAGCTTCTTCCCCGGAGGGCACTGCGGCCTCTTCACCTTTGGGAGCGGCTTTTTCCTCTTCGGGGCTCTCGGCCGAAGCCTGCACTTCTTCAGCCTGCGGGGCCGCTTTCTCTTCCTTCGACGGCTCGACGGGTTGCTCAGCTTTGATCTTCTCCGAAACGCCGGTCTCAGGCGGCGCTTCAGGTGCGGCCACCTGCTCAGGCTTCTGTTCTTCAGCGGCTTTTTTCTGCTCTGCAGCGGGCGCAGGAACTTCGCGCCTGCGGCGGCGGATAATGCCGGGCTTAACCCGTTGCTCCTCGACTTTTTCGACGGTGGATGTCGAAGCCTGTTCCAGCTTCTTGATGTCTTCATCCTCCAGCACACTCATGTGACTGGCAGCGGACACCCCCGCCTGTGTGAGCTTCTCAAGCAGTTCCTTGCTTTCGAGCCCCAATTTTTTGGCCAGTTCAAAAACCCGTGTCTTTCCCATTAAATCTCCCCTACGAATTGCTCGTATCGCTTTAGCCCATCGTCCAGGGCCTTGGCCAAGGCGCAGGACCTGATTCCCAACACGCTGCGTTGCTCGCGGCCGGTCAGTCGGCCGAGTTCAGCCTTGGATCCCCATTGAAACACGGGGATGTCACGGGCCGTCGCCTTACGCCTTATTTTTTCAAGAATACCTGTCGAAACATCGGTCGCAGCTACGATCATCTGCAGAGGCTCACCTTTGTCCAACGCGGCCATCACGCCATTTCCGCCGCCGACAATCTTACCCGCCTTGCGCAGCATCCCGATAAGATTATCAACCCTGACGGCAAGCTGTCGGATCAACTCCCCGAGCAACTCATCGGCGTCGGGCGGAAGGCAGCGTCCGCGAAAGGCGCGCTGGAAACCGCCGCGCCGCACAGCCTGTAGAAGACAGTCGCGCTCTACGCAGGTATATGCGCCCCGTCCCGGAAGTTTGTGCCGCAAGTCGACATGGATTGCTCCATCGGGCCCCGTCACGTAGCGTACAAGAGCACTTTTGTCTTTCTCCCCGCGACAGCCGAGGCAGGTTCGAAGCGGCTGGTGCGCTGCGGTCATCAGGGCTTTTCCGCGTCCTCTTGCGGTTGGTCGCCAACTTCAGGCGGCTCCCCGCTCTCAGCGACGGGCGCGGCCTCCGCGGCCTCTTCGCCCTGCTCAGCAGCTGCAGGTTCACCCTCTTCAGACTGTGGTGCGTCCAAGTCGGGGCGGGCATCCACAGTAAACTCGGATTCCGCTTCCATCTCAGCTTCGGTCGGGTCGAGTTCCTGCGCTTCGGCGGCTTCCGCCGCCTCAGCTGCCCGCGTTTCGCTCTTGATGTCGATCTTCCAGCCGATCAAACGAGCGGCAAGGCGCACGTTCTGTCCTTTTTTGCCGATTGCCAGCGAAAGCTGGTCATCCGGCACGATAATCTCGAGTTCTTTAGCCTCGCTGTCCACATAAACCCGGGCCACTTCGGCCGGGGCGATGGCGGAACAGGCGAAGCGCCCGATATCGGGAGTCCAGGGGATAATGTCGATTTTCTCCCCACGCAGTTCGGACACCACGTTCTGCACACGCGAACCGCGCATCCCAACACAGGCACCGACCGGGTCGACATCATGATCATGACTGACCACGGCGATTTTGGCGCGACTCCCGGGCTCACGGGCGCAGGCTTTGATCTCCACCAGCCCTTCGCTGATTTCGGGCACCTCGACCTTGAACAATTCTATCACCATTCCAGGGTGGGTGCGCGACAGAATGATCTGCGGCCCCTTGGGCGAGAGCTTCACATCCGCGATGTAAGCACGCACCCGATCCCCCTGACGGTAGGTTTCGCGGGGCACCTGCTCGCGGTGCGGCAACAGGGCTTCAGCGCGCCCGAGGTCGACGATCAGATCACCGCGCTCATAGCGGCGCACGATGCCGTTGACCAGCTCACCCTGCCGATCCTTGAATTCATTGTAGATCCACTCGCGCTCGGCTTCGCGGACCTTCTGGATGATCACCTGCTTGGCGGTCTGAGCAGCAATGCGGCTGAACCCGTCGGATTCAAGCTTCATCCCCAGTGAGTCACCGACCTCGACATCCGGGTCGATTTCACGGGCTTCCTCCAGGTCGATCTCCTTGTAGGAGTCCTGAACTTCTTCGACCACGGTGACAAACTCGAACAGTTCGACCTCACCGACCTCTTCATTGAAGTGCGCTTCAAGATCCCGGGTGTTGCGGTACTTCTTGTTCGCGGCGGACAAAACGGCCGACTCTAGCGCCTCCACCAGGATGGCGCGGTCAATCCCTTTGTCCTTAACGACCTGATCGATAATGTGGTTGAGATTGGTCAACTCTGATCTCCCTATGCAACTTTCTCGGCAGGGCTGACTGCGCCCGCACCTGTCTTTTCAATATTTATCGTCTACCGCAATCCGATCAGAAATCGAACTCCGGATCAAGGTGAGCTTTGGCAACGGCCTCCAGGGGGATGGCAACCACGCCGCCCTTTTTATCCGTCTGCTGAATCAGAATCCGGTCGTCTTCAAGACCGATGAGATCTCCAGTAAACGTCTTGCGGGCGTGTCCCCGGTCGTCCGGATCCATCTTTTCGAACGTCTTGACTTTTATACGCTCTCCGCAAAAGCGCTGATAGTCCTCGCGAGTCTTGAGCGGCCGATCGATCCCGGGCGAGGAAACCTCCAGATGATAGGCCCTGTGGATGAAGTCTTCGACATCGAGCAGCATACTGACCTCGCGGCTGAACAGGGCGCAGTCATCGAGAGTCACGCCGCCGGGCTTGTCGATAAAAAAGCGCAGAACCCATCCCTGGCCTTCGCGCTTGAATTCCACATCGACCAGCTCGAATCCGAGGTCGTCGAGAACGGGCTTCGCCACCGCTTGAACTTTTTCCAGCACGGAACCGTCGTTCAAAAAACACTCCGAACAAATAAAAAAAGTGAGCGCGAAGCCCACTTTCTAGTGAACAGATTAAATCTGAAGCGATTAACTAACATGCGAGGGGCAAAAATGCAAGGGAAAAATATCGCGAAAGCCGATCAGATGCGCTTCAGAAGGGCCAGACTTTCGATGTGAAAGGTCTGCGGGAAGAGGTCCAGACCGACAGCATGTTCGAGTCGATATCCATTATGAAGCAGCGGCTTGAGATCCCGGCCAAGCGTCGAGGGGTCACAGGATACGTACACGATACGTTCAGGAGCGCGCCGCACCAGCTCCCGCGCCACATCGTAAGCGCCCTGCCGGGGAGGATCCAGCACCACAACATCCCAGGGAGTACCGGGCTGCGAAGCAAGAATCCGCTCGGCAGGAGCGTGAACAAAACGCGCCTTGAGTCCGTAGGCTGAAGCGTTGGACCGGGCCCGGTCGATTGCCGGGCCGAAATCCTCGACACCGGTGACTTGCGCGCCGGCGGCGGCCAGAGGCAGAGACAGGTTGCCCATGCCGCAGAACAGATCAAGAATCCGCAGCCCCTGCACATCTCCAAGGCAGTCAAGCAGTTCCGCTACCAATTGCCGGTTCTGATCCAGGTTGACCTGTGCGAAGCCGCCGACGGGATAAGCCAGCTTCAGCTCGCCTTCCCTCAACGGATGAATGTGCAGCGCCGGGTCGCCGTGGATATGGCGCAGCGTTCCCTTGCGGCCCTGCTGGAGAAACAAGGCGATGGACTGTGCTTTGCAAATTGGAAGCACGGCATCAACCACGGACTGCGGGTCACCGCCGATAAAGTGAACGACGATGGCGCGCGCGCCCTCATCATCGACTGCCAGATCGATCTGAGGGATCTGGTCGGAGTGCCGGAAGTCTGCAAGGCAGGCGCGAAGCTGAGGGAGCAGGTCGTTCAGGGCCTTGGCTGCAATGGGGCATTCTGCGATATTGACCACAAAGTGGGTATTCGCCCGATAAAACCCCATGACAAATCCGCGGGGCGTGCGGCGGCATTTGATCTGAATGCGGCTGCGGTAATGCCAGGGGTCGGGTGCGGCCCGCAGGGTCACCTCTGTATCGGGGTCCACACCGGCCTGCCGAACGAGAAAATCCTGCAGCAGGCTCCTTTTCCACCGCAGTTGTTCAGCATAGGGCAGACACTGCCAATGGCAGCCGCCGCACTTTCCGAAAACAGCACAGCGTGCCTCGATGCGATCCGGCGCTGGAGAGGCGACAGAGACCAGCTCCCCCTCGATGAAACGTTTCTTCTCGCGCTTTGGACGAAAGGCCACCCAGTCACCAGGCACAGCTCCCGGAACAAACACCGCCTTACCCTCCAGGCGTCCCACCCCGGCACCGCCGTATGCCAGAGCGTCTATATAAATTTCCGAGGGTGCGCTCAAGTGACGGGCTGAAGGAAGGGGCGCGTCTTTTTACGCTTGTCCAGCAGTTTCCGCACCAGCTTGGCAGGGTAATCGGGGCGCTTAAAATAACCAAAGGAGCTGCGGTGGTAGCTCTCCCACAACCGCCTGCGAATCGTCTCCACCATATCGCCGGGGACGCCCATGCGTTCAAGTCGCTGTACGAAGCGCGCCTCATTTCCGAGAATACGGCGCGCTTTTTCCAACGCTTCTCCGGGATGGTTCTGGTCGGAAAACAGACCGCCAGCCAGGGGCACGCGCAGGGTAACTTCCAGAGTCACCTTGTGATAATCGCCGTAATAGCGATGAGTGAGGTCCTGAACTTCAACAATCAATCCATTGTTCAGACTCAGCTCAAAATAGGGATCGGATGTTTCCATCAGTCCTCCTTTTCTTTCTTCTGCCGGGCCAGAATACGCCTCTGTCCTTCAATATAATCAATCCTGCTCCAGAGACCGCGCAGAATGCGGACTTCGCGGTCATTGAGACCGGAACGCCCGAAGATGCGGCGAAAGGCCCGCAGAATATGATCGGGATTGTCGGGGTTGAGATAGTCGATATCGAGCAGGGTGCGGCGCATGTGCCCGTACATGGATTCAAGCACGCGCGAGGAACTGAGGCTCTTGCGTCCCGCCGCTTTTTCGCCGTCCCGCCACAGTCGGTGGGCAACCCGTGAGGCGTCGTAAAGACAGACCGCAACCGCCTGCGCCAGGTTCATCGAGGGCAGCGCGTCGCTGGTCGGGATTGTAATAAAGCGCTGACACAGGTCGAGCTCGCTGGTCAGCAATCCACGGTCCTCCCGTCCGAAAACCAAAGCGACACGACCATGAGGCGCGCGCGGCAGGTAATATTCCGCCGCCTGATCTGGATGAAGGAAGGCTTCGCGGTATTTGCCGAACCGGCGCGTTGTCCCCAGCGCCAGCGAACAATCCGCCAGAGCCTCCTCCAGGGAAGCGAACACCTGCGCCTGTTCAAGAAGATTGCCGGCCTTGACCGCCATCTGCCGGGCCTCATGGGCACAGTGATCAACCTGGGGGTTGACCAGCCGCAGGTCACTGAATCCGAAATTGGCCATGGCCCGGCACACCGAGCCGATATTGCGGCTGCCCTGGGGCTCCACCAGTACAATGGAGATATTATCACATTGAAAGATCATTTAAAATCGTGAGAAAAGGCGCAAGATGGGCGACTCTGCGCGATTCGGTCGATGTCGCCAACGATGTGCTGAATGATCGCCGTACCGGCAATGGCAGCGGTTTCCGTTCGAAGAATGCGAGGCCCGAGAGAGACAGGCAGAATACCGAGAGTGCGGAAATCCTCCACTTCCTGTGGGGCAAACCCGCCTTCCGGCCCGACGAAGAGTGCCACCCGGCAGGGCTTTTCGCTGCCAATGGCATCGCACAACGACCAGCAGAACTCTCCCTCGGAAAAGAACAAAGCCAGGTCAGCCTGGCGCGCTTCATACATGGCCGCATCCAGGAAACAGGTTTCGCCCAGCTCGGGGATGACGGCCCGACGGCACTGTTTAGCCGCCTTAAGCAGGACCCGAGGCCAGCGATGAGATTTTTTCTGCTTGGCGTCATAGTCGGCCTGGTCGATGGAATGCTGCGAAACGAAAGGTACGAAACGCTGCACGCCAAGTTCGGTGCCCTTCTGCAGAATCAGTTCGAAACGTTCGCGCTGCGGCAGGGCCTGATACAGGGTGATATCCATCGGACTCTCGGACGGCCGCTGGAGAGCCTCAAACGGCAGCAGCCCGGCTGAATCGTCGGTCAACTTCTCCACCCGCGCGCGGAATTCGCGTCCGCCACGATCAGTAACGGTGAAGGCTTCAGCGATCCGGGGCTGCCAGCGGCCCAAAACTGCGCGTGTAGCCGGGCCAACCGTAACGGGTTTCTGCAGAACCAGATCTTCATCGATGACGATGCGGCTGCTCGCCTCTTTTCCTTCAGCGCATGCGCGGATCAAAACCAGCCTCCCGGTATTGGGCGAATCGGCGCCGCGAAGCCTGCAGAAGATC
This sequence comes from Thermodesulfobacteriota bacterium, assembly GCA_034189505.1. Taxonomy (GTDB): domain Bacteria; phylum Desulfobacterota; class Desulfuromonadia; order Desulfuromonadales; family Geoalkalibacteraceae; genus Geoalkalibacter_A. The sequence continues at coordinate 21,670 of JAXHUR010000006.1, forward strand.
GTCTTCGTAGGTCTCGGCAAAATCGATGACCCGGTCGAACTGACGGAGAAAACCCACCGAGCAGGGTTTGCCCATAATCAGGATGCGCGCACCGTTGCTGTTTCGCTCCTCGTTGACGATCACAACCGGCTCATCGGAACAGTCGACCGCGCCGTTATCGAAACAGTGAGGCACAAAAGCGCCCTTGCGCCAGGTCCACAGAAAACGGTCCAGCGTCACACCCTGGTTGTCGCCATTGACGGTCAGCAGTACCCGCTGTCCGTGTTCATGGAAATCGGCCGCAAGCTCACACAAATGAAGCGCCTTTTCTGGTCGCTCCAATTTGATGAATTCAATCGAGGGTTTTCCCATGACGACAATCCGTTTCCAGGTTCCGGACCTTAACTCGCTGCCGCCCGTCGGGCATGCCCGGCGCCCAGCTGCATGGCTTTGACATTGAGGGGGATCAAACGGTGATTGCGCTCCGGCAGAATGTCACGCAACGCCTGCTCCAGTGATTCAAGGGGGGCAACACCGGTTTTTTCAAGATAAGCGCCTGCGGCAACCATGTTGACCAGCCGTGCATCGCCAAGCTCCATCGCCACATCGTTCATGGGGATCCGGATGACCTCGACCTGATCGACGGCCGGAATGTCCTCCACCACAGAGGAGTTGACCAGGCAGAACCCACCCGGGCGTACCCGCCCCAGGTACTTCTCTACGGACAGCGCGTTGAGCAGGATCACAGCCTGAGGTTGTCCGACAACCGGGGACCCGACCTCGTCGTCACTGATCACGACCGTGCAGGTGGCGGCTCCGCCGCGCTTTTCCACCCCGTAGGCAGGAAAATACGACACGTTGCGCCCTTCGAGAATCGCGGCATAGGCCAGGAGGTTGCCCAGCATGAGAACGCCCTGCCCCCCGAATCCAGCTATAAAAACATCCTGGTTCATGCGTTCAACCCTGAGCGGAAGCATCGCCCTGGCGACGCCCCGCTTCCTTGAAAATTCCGAGGGGGAAATAAGGGATCATTTCCTCCCCGATCCGAACATTGGCCTCCAGCGCGCCCATCCCCCAGTTGGTCGGGCAGGCGGAGAGTGCTTCGACGAATCCGAACCCCCCCTCCTTGACCTGGGTCTCAAAAGCCCGACGAACCACCCGCCCGGCAGAGATCACATTTTTGGGAGAATTCACGGCAATCCGGGCAGAAAAGGAAACCCCTTCGAGCTGCGCAATCAATTCAGCCATGCGGATGGGGTAACCGTCGCTGCCGACATCGCGCCCGCGGGGTGAAGTGGAGGTTCGCTGGCCCGCCAGGGTCGTAGGCGCCATCTGCCCGCCGGTCATGCCGTAAGTGGTGTTGTTGACGAAAACCACCGTAATCGCCTCGCCGCGGTTGGCGGCGTGGATAATCTCGCTGGTGCCGATGGCCGCCAGGTCGCCGTCACCCTGGTAGGTAAAAACGATCCTGTCGGGGCGGGCGCGTTTGACGCCCGTGGCCACTGCCGGTGCACGGCCGTGGGGCGCTTCCACCACGTCGATGTCGAAATATTCATACAGAAAGACGCTGCAGCCAACCGATGCCACTCCAATGGTTTGGTCCTGGACCTGAAAATGATCCAGGGCGTCTCCAACCAGGCGATGGATCGTACCGTGCTGGCAGCCGGGGCAGAAATGGGTCACAACATCTTTAAGCGAATTGGGATAATTGAAAGCGGAAACAAGCGATCCGGTCATGCCTTCCTCCCGTAGTGGCGGCTTATCTGTTCGAAGAGTTCCTCCGGAGTCGGCAGGGAGCCGGCACCAGGCGGCCGCCCGTAGAATTCAACGGCACGATCGCAGGGGGTGTGAAGGCGCACATCTTCCACCATTTGTCCGGTGCTGAGCTCGAAGCAGAGGACCTTGCGCGCCGTTTCGGGCAGACCGGCAAAAGCCTGGCAGGGAAAGGGGAAAAGCGTAATGGGACGGATCATGCCGACTTTCATCCCCGCTTCGCGTGCCATGCGCAGCGCCGTTTTGGCAATGCGTGCGGTAACGCCGAAAGCCGTAACCACCAGCTCGGCATCTTCCAGAGCGACCGCCTCGAAACGCACCTCGTCGCGCTGCATCTGCTGATATTTTTCGTGCAGGCGCCAGTTGTGCTTTTCAAGCTCACCGTCACCGAGATAGAGAGATTTGACGATCTTCTGATGGTCGCGCCCCCCCTTGCCGGTCACAACCCAATCCTTGGCAGGCAGATCGACCTGAGGGCGTGGATGGGGAATCAGGGCCTCTTTCATTTGCCCGATCACCGAATCGCCCAGGATCAGGGCCGGGATGCGATAACGATCGGAAAGATCAAAAGCCAGCATAGCATGATCGTACATTTCCTGCACACAGTGGGGCGCCAGCACGATCAGGCGATAACCGCCGTGGCCCCCGCATTTAACCGCCTGGAAATAATCGGCCTGCGATGCATCGATCCCCCCAAGACCCGGACCTGAACGTGCGATGTTGACGACCAGGCCCGGCAATTCCGAACCCGCCATGTAGGAGAGCCCTTCCTGCTTGAGAGAGATGCCGGGACTCGACGAAGAAGTCATGGCGCGGGCTCCGCATGCGCTGGCACCGAGAAGCATGTTGATGGAGGCGATTTCACTCTCGGCCTGAATGAACTGCCCGCCCACTGCGGGCAGCTCGCGCGACATAAATTCGGGGATGTCGCTCTGGGGCGTGATCGGGTAGCCGAAATAATAACGGCAACCCGCTTCGAGGGCCCCCATGGCAACCGCCTCGTTGCCCTTGACGAAAAGACGCTTCTTCAAGATAGAAACTCCTGAGAAAAAGAATATTCAGCTGATTTTCTTTTCACGGAAAACGCGAATGGCAAGATCGGGACACATCTGGGCACAGAGGGCACAGGCAGTGCATTGATCCTCTTTGCCGGCGATCATTTCGGCCGGAAGAAAACCCTGTTTATTGATGGTCTTGCGCAACTGCAACAGACCGTGGGGACAGGCAATGGTGCATAGTGCGCACCCCTTGCACCGCGATTCATCGATGACAATCTGGTTCATAATCCGTCCGAAGGGTTGGTTGAAATAAGATCCGATCAATCTGAAACGGAGCAAAACTTATCAGATGCAACTTTTAGGCGTCAACTTGAAATAAGGCAGTACGCAGAGGGCATCAGCCTTGAATCAGTCTCTCGATCAGGCGAAAACCGTCCACCAGAACATTGTCCGCCCGCTTGGCGGACTCCTCGTTATAACCGCGCACGCGGGGGTTCGATTCAGAGGGCGCCTCGGAATCGTAGAGAGCGAACGGCACCGGGTCATTGGTGTGGGTCATCTTCTTGACCGGCGTCGGGTGATCGGGCATCAGCAGGATGCGGTGCGGCCCCATCTCTTTAAGCTCCTTGCATACAGGCCCCACCACCTCGCGATCAAAAGACTCGATGGCCTTGATCTTTTCGTCGACCTGACCGGAGTGGGAAGCCTCATCAGGCGCTTCCACGTGAAGATAGACAAAGTCGCGGCTCTCCAGGGCCTTCAAGGCATATTCAGCCTTGCCGCGGTAATTGGTGTCGAGGTAGCCGGTCGCGCCGGGAACTTCGATCACATCGAGCCCGGCGTACATGCCGATTCCCTTGATCAGGTCGACAGCCGCCACAATCGCGCCGCTGACTCCGAAACGTTCGGCAAAAGTCTCCAATTGGGGAACTTTGCCGTGTCCCCACAGCCAGATGGAGTTGGCCGGCAGCAGCCGCTGCTTTTCCCGCCGCACGTTGACGGGGTGGTTATTGAGCAGAAGCTGCGAGGAATTCATCAGGTTGATCAACTCCAGCGCGCCTTCTCCCCCGCGGGGAAGATCGTTCTCGATACTCTGCCCGGTCAGGTCGTGGGGAGGCGTGAACACCATATCGTCGCGCCCGCCGCGCCACACCATCAGGTGGCGGTAGGAAACACCGGCATGGAATTCAAACGGCCCGCCGCCGAACTCCCTGTCCAGCTCGCGGATCAACTCCCCGGCTTCCTCGGTGGAGATATGGCCGGCGGAAAAATCTTCCATGTAGATTTTTCCGTAATGAGGAGTCAGGCAGACCAGATTAAGCCGGAAAGCGACGTCTTCAGGCCCCAGTTCGATCCCCATGCTGGCCGCCTCAAGCGGAGAGCGCCCCGTGTAGCAGCTTCTGGGGTCGTAGCCGAAAACAGACAGGTTGGCCACATCACTGCCGGGATGAAATCCTTCCGGCACCGTATGAACCATGCCGAGTTCGCCCTGGCGAGCCAGAGCGTCCATATGTGGGGTGTCCGCTTTGGCCAGCGGCGTGCGTCCGCCAAGTTCCGCCAAGGGCTCGTCCGACATGCCGTCGCCAAGCAAAACAATGTATTTCATGATGACCTCTTGTCGAAAATCTTATTTGAAGTTCCATCGTATTTAGCTGCCGCGCGGGGCCGCAGCTCCCATGACAAGAATGTCTGGCGCCAGGGACGGCGCCAATCAAACGGCCATGGATGGCGAAAAGTGTCCCTTTTCATGGGAGTTGTGATCCCGTGCTGAACTGGCTGCATTCCATCAGGAGTGAGATCGACTTCCCGGTCACCCTCGCGGGTGGAACTGCTCATGCAGTCGGCGCAGCCGTTCACGGGTGACGTGGGTATAAATCTGGGTCGTGGAGATGTCCGCATGTCCCAGCATGGCCTGAACCGCCCTGAGGTCAGCCCCGTTTTCCAGAAGATGTGTCGCAAAGGAATGGCGCAGCGTGTGCGGCGTGATGTCCGTCCGGATACCGGCCTCCAGAGCACGGCGCTTAATCATCTTCCAGAATCCCTGACGTGTCAACCCCTGCCCGGAGCGGTTCAGAAAAACCACCGAACTGCCGCGCCCTTTCTCCAACGCCGGTCGGCCGTTCAGCAGGTAGGATTCGAGTTCCGACAGGGCATTTTCTCCAACCGGCACCAGGCGCTCCTTGCGCCCCTTGCCGATGGTGCGCACACAGCCGATCTGAGCCTGAACGTCTCCGAGCCTGAGCCCCACCAGTTCAGAGACGCGCAGGCCGGTGGCATAGAGCAGTTCGAGCATCGCCCGGTCCCGCAGGGTTACAGGATGACGGCCGCGGGGCGCTTCCAGAAGCCGTTCCACCTCTCTGGGCGCAAGCACAGTGGGCAGGCTCTGCATCATTTTCATGGATTCGATGCGTGCAGCCGGATTGAACTGCGCCAGTTGTTCCGTCAGCAGAAATTTATGGAACATCCGCAGCGCCACCAGCGCCCGGGTTCGGCTGCGCGGCGCCAGGCCCAGGGCCTGCAGATGTTCGAGGTAGTCCATGACATCCTGTGCGCCGATCTTGTCGGGATCGCTCAGCCTGCGCCCCTCCAGAAAGTCGAGGTAGCGGGTCAGGTCGCGGCCGTAGGCCTCCAGGGTGTTGTTTGAAAGCCCCCGCTCGACGGCAAGGAAATTCATGAAATGGTCCAGCAGTTCTTCCATGATAAAAGTCAGATCTCGCGTTCCAGGGATTGAAGCAGGTGAGTTTTGATCTCCTCGATTTTCTCCTCCTGCAGCACCTTCTGCCCGAAAATATCCTGCACGTAGAAAACGTCGGCGGCCTGATCGACCTTGGTGGAAATTTTCGAAACGCCGATGTACAGGCCCAGATCCTTGAGGGTGCGGGTAATGCTGTAGAGCAGACCCACCTTGTTGTGGGCGAATATGTCGATCACGGTATACTCGGGTGAGACGTTATTGTCAATTTCCACTTTGGTTGGAAAGCGCGGCCGGGGTTTGTCGATCATGAACGCCGGCGGCTGACGGCGAACGACGAGCTGCTCCACGTCGCCGCGCCCCTCGATGACCATCACCAGGTCCTGCTCGACCTTGCGCCACTTCTCAGGATCATCGATCACGTCTTCGGCGGAGCTGTTGACCTGCAGGATATCGAGCACTTCGCCGTTTTTGCGGGTATGGATCTGCGCGCCGAGAATGTTGATTCCGTTGGCTGCCATGACCCCGGTAATCATGGAAAAAAGTCCCGGTACATCCAGGGTCGTGATGGACACCTCGGTAAAACCGCGCTGGTAGTCGTGTTCGAGCTTGAGCGCCAGAGTCTTTTTCCCGCGGCGGTGGACGAGCCTCAGGTGTTCAGCGATCTCTGCGGAGTCGTAGGCCATCTGATACCGCGTGCTCATGGTCTTGAGATCTTCCTTGACGGTCTTTTCTCCCAGTTCGTCCGCCAGAGCCCGGACCACGGCGCGCCTGCGGTTGCGCAGTTTCTCCGAGCGCTTTTCGAAGGCGAAGTTCCCCTTCTCGAGCACCTGGTAGGTTTTGTCGTACAACTCCTGAAGCAGCATCCCCTTCCAGTCGCTCCACACGTCGGGGCCGACCGCCTTGAGATCGGCAAACGTAAGCAGGTAGAGCATCTTGAGGTTTTCGCTCATTTCCATGGTGCGGGCGAACTGCACGATCATGTGATCGTCGTGCAGATCGCGCCGCTGAGAGATATGCGCCATCGTCAGATGATGGCGTACCAGGAATTCAAGCCGGCGGCTATCCTCCCTGTTGAGCCCCATGCGTCGGGCAATGGTGGGCATCATGGCCGCCCCTTTGTTGCTGTGGTCCTTGCCCTCCCCTTTGCCGATATCATGCAGCAGCACCGCCAGCAGCAGCAGTTCCGGCTTTTCGATGTCGTTGGCGATCCGCGTCAGAATAGGATGTTCTTCTCCGTATTCGCCGCTGCGAAGCTTGAGGACTTCCTCGACGGCGAAGATAGAATGCGTGTCGACAGTATAGGTATGGTAGAGGTCATGCTGCACCTTGCAGAAGATGCGCCCGAATTCAGGGATGAAGCAATTAAGAAACTGCAGATGGTGCATCTCGCGCAGCACTTCGCTGACCCCGCGCCTGGAGCGCAGAATGTCAAGAAAAAGCTCGTTGATTATCCGCGTACGCCGCACCTTGTCGTTGATCAGATGAAGGTTGTCCCGGATCAGCCCCTTTAAAGAAAGGCTCAGCGGAACCTGATGGTACTGGCTGAGCATAAAGGCGCGCATCATTTTGGAGGGATCCTGCTGGAAGACCTCTTCCCCCCTGACGCGCAGCTGCTCCTTTAAAATATAAAAACAGGGGTCGAGCTGGCGTCTGCGTGAAGCGCCGAAAAGGCGCGAAACGGGCTTGTCAAGCTGCTGGATACGGGCAATCAGGGAGGATGACAGATGCTCGATTTCGGTGGCGCGGTAGTAATAATCCTGCATGAACTGCTCGACCGCCAGGGCGCGCCTATTGTTTTTGTAGCCGAGAAAACGGGCGATGCGCTCCTGCTGGTCGAAGTGCATCTGATCGCTCTTGCGGGTACTGATGAAGTGCAGTTCGTTACGAATGCGCCACAGGTAATCATAGGCATCTTCAAAAGCGCGCCACTCGCTTTCGGTGATCACTCCTTTGATCACCATATCTTTGAGATTTTTGGCCTTGTACTTGACCTGGGCAATCCATACCGCCGTGTGCAGGTCGCGCAGTCCGCCCTCCCCCTCCTTTATGTTGGGCTCAAGCAGATAAACGGAGCTGCCGTATTTTTCCCGACGTTTGTTATTCTCCTCCAACTTGTTCCGGATGAACGTCTGGGTGTTCTTGCTCAGCACCGTGGCCAGCACTTCCTTTTCGTAGCGGGCGTACAGGGCGCTGTCGCCGGCCAGGAAGCGTGAATCGATCAGGGCGGTACGCACGGTCAGATCCCGATCGGCGTGCTCAAGGCAATCACTGGCGGTGCGGATGCTGTGCCCGACATCGAGCCCGAGGTCCCACAGCAGGTAAAGAATGCGTTCAGAGATCTTTTCGGCGAATTCGCGATCCCGTCCGCCATAGAAAAACATGATGTCGAGGTCGGAGCGAGGATTGATTTCGCCGCGTCCATACCCCCCGAGAGCAATCAGGGTGCAGGCGCCGAAACCAGCGGGAGAGAGATCGATTGTGGCCGCTTCAAACAGGGTCTGAACCAGGATGTCGAACATGCGGGTGAGTTCGCCGACCACCTCTCGCCCGCCGGCCCCTTGCCGGTGGCGGACCTGGATCGCATCCATGTAATGATCGAGGTAAGCCTGAGCGGCATCGAACAGCTCAGGCCGCCAGGAAGAAAAATCTACGGATTTCGGCAGAGACTCGCGAGCAGGGAAAAAGGTGCCGGCGTCAATGACCAGAGGGGCAGTCGTCATAAAAATTTTCCATCGTCAGAAACAATAAGCCATTCAGCGCTGCGCAAGAAGCTCCAGGGCGACACCATAATTACGCACCGCCTGAGAGATGGCAAGAGCGGTATTCTGCTGAAAATCGTGGGTGACCAGGCGCGCCTCCTCGCGGTGATTGCTGAGAAAGGCGGCTTCAACCAGGACCGACGGCATGGTCGCCCCCAGAAGAACGTAGAATGGACCCTGACGCACACCGAGATCTCGGATATTGCTGTATTTTCGGCTCAGCCTGGAGATCATGGACTTTTGGATTTCGGCCGCCAGCCGGCCGGATTCATTGATTTTGGCGTTGGCCATCAGGTCGAACAGGATCGCTTCCAGGTCGCCCACTTCCTTGAGCGTCGTGCCGTTTTCACGGGCCGCCACGGCTGCAGCCTGGTCGTTTTTGGACAGGTTGAGATAGTAGGTCTCGGTTCCGTAAGCGCTGCGATGGGTGCTGGCGTTGGCGTGCAGAGAGATAAACAGGTCGGCGCCGACCTTGTTTGCAATGGCGGTCCTCTCTTCCAGCGGAAGGAAGACATCCCGGTCGCGGGTCAGGATCACCTCGCAGCCGATATCCTTTTCGAGCTGTCTTTTGAGTAGTTTGGCCATGGCGAGGGCAATATCTTTTTCCAGCACGCCATTGGGACCGACAGCGCCCGGATCCTTGCCGCCATGCCCGGCGTCGACCACGATGCGACGTAGACCTGAATGTTCATTGCCGGCGGGCAGAGATCTTTCCTGCGCTTCCAGCGCCGCGCTTCGCTCCAGCACTTCGGCCAGGGCGTCACTGCTCCGGGCAGGCGGGCTGTTGCGGATCTCCGGCGACCGGGCGCTGAGCACCGGCTTCTGATTGCCGCCGATATCGATCACAATCCGGTAGGGATCTTCAAGATGAAAGACCTTGAAGTCCGCGGAGGTGACAAGATCGACCACCATCCGCGTCCGGCCGGGGTTCGGAGTCCCGAAGCGGACCCTGCGCAACAGACCATCCTCAATTTCAATAACGGATGCAAGGTCAAGGTCACGCGTTGAATCGGGGATATCGACATAGATTCGCGGACTGATCCCTTTGGCAGCATTCCCGGGAAGCTCATTGTATTTGTAGTCGGCCGTGCGCGACAGATCCAGTACGACCCGCGTATAGGTGGGATTGGTCCAATGGCGCAGGTTCACAATCTGTGCGGGACGCCCCGCCTCAGCCGGGGCGGGATTGAACCAGCAGAAGGCCAGAAGAAAAAGCACACTGAAAAGGATGCATACCCTGCGGTTTATCGCGAGACAAAAAAATGGATGGAATTTCATCGCCATGCCTTGTTGCCCTCCGGAGTCAGAGCATTTTCTTCAGATCATCAAGAATATTCAACGCTTCAAGGGGGGTCAGAACCGTCACATCGATTTCTTCCAGCTTACGGCGCAGTTCCCGGTCACCGGAGGAGAAAAGAGAAAGTTGTGATGATGTCGCCTGGGGTCGGGCACGCTTTCTCTCGCGCGCCAGCCGGGGCTGCCCCTCGTCGCTGAATTCGCCGGACTCAAGGTTGCGCAGAATCTCCTTGGCGCGTTCAACAACCGCTGCCGGAATCCCCGCCAGCCGTGCGACCTGAATCCCGTAGCTGTGCCCGGCGCTGCCCTTGACGATCTTGCGCAGAAAGATGACCTCATCGTTCCATTCGCGTACGGCCACATTATAGTTTTTAACCCGCTCGCGGGTCACGGCCAATTCGGCCAGCTCGTGGTAGTGGGTTGCGAATAACGTGCGTGCCGCCACCCTTTTGTTGTCATGCAAAAACTCAGCCACCGCCCAGGCGATGCTGACTCCGTCGAACGTCGAGGTCCCACGGCCGATTTCGTCGAGAATGATAAGGCTGCGGGATGTCGCGTTATTGAGGATGTTGGCGGTCTCGGTCATTTCCACCATGAAGGTCGACTGCCCTGAAGCCAGGTTGTCGCTGGCGCCAACCCGGGTGAAGATCCGATCGACACGTCCGATGCGCGCCGAACGCGCCGGCACAAAGCTTCCGGCATGGGCCATCAGCGTGATCAACGCCACCTGCCGCATGAAAGTCGACTTGCCGGCCATATTGGGTCCGGTGATGATCAGCAGTTGATCGTCCTCGGTATCGAGCCGCACGTCGTTGGGCACAAAACGTTCGCCGAGACTGAACCGTTCCACCACCGGATGACGGCCGTCCTCTATTTCGATGGCGGTTCCATCATCCACGACGGGGCGCACATAATCGGCTTCATGGGCCAGGTCCGCCAGCGCCAGAATCACGTCGAGCCGTGCCAGTGCCTCTGCGGTATTCTGCAGGCGGGCGCCCTGCAGCGCCACCTGCTGCCGCACCTCCTGAAACAGATCGTACTCAATACTGACAATGCGCTCTTCGGCGCCCAGCACCTTGTTTTCGTATTCTTTGAGCTCAGGTGTGATGAAGCGCTCCGCGTTGACCAGGGTCTGCTTGCGCTGATATTCCTCGGGCACCCGGGACAGGTGGCTTTTGGTCACCTCGATGTAATAGCCGAAAACCTTGTTGAAGCGAACCTTGAGGGAGCCGATTCCGGTTCTCTCCCGTTCCTGTTGCTCCATCCGGGCAATCCACCCCTTGCCTTCCCGGCTGATCACGCGCAGCTCATCGAGGTCGGCGTCGAAGCCGTCGCGAATCAAGCCGCCTTCACGCAGGACGAAAGGAGGCTCATCCACAATGGCGCGCCCGATCAGCCCCGCCACATCCTCGAGCACATCGAGATCGCCCGCCACCTCCTTGAGCACAGGCGCATCAAATCCCTGTACGATGTCATTGATCAGCGGAAGACGTTCGAGCGATGTCCTCAATGCGACGAGGTCCTTTGCCCCGGCGCTGGCCATAGCGACCTTGGCGGAGAGGCGCTCCAGATCGTAGATTCCGTCCAGCGCCATACGCAGCCGCTCGCGCTCATCACTTTTGAGACGTGCCTCATCCACCGCTTCAAGACGCGCGGAGATTGCCGCGCAATCGGTCAGAGGATAGCTGATCCATTGGCGAAGCTTGCGCCCGCCCATGGCAGTCACGGTTCGATCCATGACGCCGAGCAGAGAACCTTTCTTGCGCCCGTCGTGCAGGGTGGATGTCAGTTCCAGGTTGCGCCGCGTCGCCGCATCGAGCAGCAGATACTGATTTGAGGCGTGGGGAGTCAGGGCACGAAGATGACCGATGTCGCCCAGTTGAGTCTGCTGCAGGTAATGCAGCACGGCACCGGCGGCACAGATCCCCGAATCAAGGTGATCGCAGCCAAAACCGGACAGGTTTGAAACAGAGAAAAAATCCTGCAGCAGCCGGCGCGCCCGATCCTCCTCGAAGATCCATTCGGGCAGCCGATTGACAAGACGGCCATCGAGGACCGGGGCAAGATCGCTCAGCACCTGCTCGCCCCGATCGCCGTCATCGAGCAGAACCTCACGCGGATCAAAAGACAGCAGCTCGCTGCGCGCCTGATCCATGTCGCGACACTGCAGCACCCGGAACTCGCCTGTGGTGATATCGACACAGGAAATTCCCACCTGGTCATCTCCCTTGTGCAGCGCCAGCAGAAAATTATTCTCTTTCGGCTGAAGATTGTCGCCATCGAGAACCAGCCCCGGTGTCACCACCCGAACCACTTCACGCTTAACCAGTCCCTTGACTTCACGGGGGTCTTCAACCTGCTCGCAGATCGCCACCTTGTAGCCGTTCTCCACCAGACGCGCGACATACCCCTGGCTGCTGTGATAGGGAACTCCGCACAGCGGCACTTCATCTCCCGCGTTCTTGTTGCGGGAAGTCAGCGTCAGACCCAGCACTCGGGAGGCAACAACCGCGTCATCCATGAACATCTCATAGAAATCACCCAGGCGGAAGAAGAGAATCGCGTCGGGATAGCGGGATTTAATCTCCAGGTATTGACGCATCATGGGGGTGTTGCCGGACATATAAACTACCTTTTCCGCGATAAGGACAGATCCCGCTTCCGCCCTGCATAATTGGGCGAAATCAAGACACTGAACAGAAACTGAATCCTGTCATGCTAACAAGTCGTTTAAATGTTGTAAATATCCGTATCCACGCACTTTGTCGGCAAATGGCTTGACCCGCGGGGCCGGGCCGCGCACAATAGCGGCAAAAATTGCTGCACTCGCAAAAATTGAGAGGATGGCTAAGCAAAAATTTCGTCCTACAAGCCCTGGTGGTTTTTCAGGGGCGAAGGCATACATCAGGTATGTCGAGGGCCTGAAAAAACGCCGTAACGCCGTAGGGCGGAATTTTTGCGACGCCATCAAAATTCAGTCCGGGGAGCTTAACGCATGCACAGCACGGAGGACAAGTTGTTCGACATAGAAAACTTCAACGTCAATACCCTCGATGACGAAATCCGCGTCGATGAGTTGTGTCAGAAATTTTTGCGCCTTTTTTACCGGGATCTGGTAGAATCACGCCACCTCGAGCCGGAAGCTGCCGCGGCTCTGACCTATGGTGCGGATTATTTTCTGCGTGACTTCATCATCGCGGACCGGCGCGAAAATATTTTCCGTATCGACCCGCGCCGCCTGCGTCAGTTCGGCGGCAACTGGTATATCGTCAAGAATGTCGAACCGAATATGGATGAATTGAGTCAACAGCTCGACGGCACGGTCCTGTTTTACCATTTCTGCGCCGCGCATGGAAAATGCCGGCCGGCGCTGGCAGAAGAAATCGAACAAACATGCCGGGATCGAAACTTTTACCAGCAGCGCATCGACAGTTTCTGGGAGATCGAAAATAACTATCCCGACTGGAATCGCGCCTGCGCACTTGACTGATCCGCCGCCATGACCTCTTCAACCTCTCGCACCTCAGGCGCCCGCAAAATCCGTGCGGCGCGCTTCTCACTCGCCACCGCCACCGCCCTGAGCGCTGTCAAACTGGTCACCGGCGTGGTTACGGGTTCGATGGCAGTCATTTCGTCGGCCGTCGATTCCCTGCTCGACATTCTGATGTCGGCGGTCAACCTGGTGGCCATCAACAAGGCGGAGCAACCCGCCGACGAGGCGCATCCCTTCGGCCATGGCAAATACGAGACCCTGGCAACTCTCATCCAGAGTACGATCATCGCTTTTTCCGGCGGCGCCATCATTTTTGAATCGGTTCGGCGCCTGGCGCGGGGCCCCGAGATTTCGCGCATCGAAGGGGGCATCGTCGTGCTGGCCGGATCCATAGTCGCATCCTTGGCCATCAGTCGCTACCTCAAGCGCGTCGCCCGCGAGACGGATTCCTCGGCCCTGAGAGCCGATTCGCTTCATTTCTCCATGGATGTCTACACCAACTCCGGGCTGTTGCTGGGGCTGGTCCTGATCAAGCTGACCGGCATGAGCTGGTTGGACCCGGTGCTTTCCATCCTCATCGCCATCTACATTATCAGCGAAGCGGGGCGACTGGTCCGCCACGGATTGCGCGACGTTCTCGATGAGCAGCTGCCGGCATCCATCCAGGACGAAGTCTCACGCCTGATTGCCGATCATGGCAGGCTTTATCTGGATTACCACAATCTGCGCACGCGTCGCGCCGGCTCCAGAAAGATCATGGATTTTCACTTGACGGTCTGCAAGCATCTGACCGTCAAGGAAGCCCATGACATTGCGGATCACCTCGAAAAACGCATCGAAGAAGAGATTCGCGATGCCAATGTGACCATCCACGTCGAACCCTGTGAGGACGAGAGCTGTGTCGGAATCCAGGGGAAATGCCCCCATCGCGCAGAAGCGGCAAAACCCGTTCCCGGCCATCGCGGTCCTTTCCTCGACGCCAAGGATTCCAAAGAAAAAGGGGCCTCATAAGAAGCCCCTCCTGTTCCCATTCCCGGTCTGGTCTGTGTCCGCTCGACTGAAGCGAATCAGTTCTGCTTGATACGCTCCAGACGCTCGACCACGTCCTGACTCTGCCTGCGGCGCTCGTCCATCTCGCTGAAGATTCTGTCCGCCATGGTCTGCACCGAGTCCACACCTTTCTCGATGTCACGCGTGTCTTTCTCCTGCTGAGCCGTGGCGACCACCATGTCGTCGGCCATGTTCTTGACCTCTTCGATCGACTGAACGATGCTGCGCGTTCCCTGCGCCTGCTCGCGGAAAGCCAGCGAAACCTGCGAAGCCATCTCGCCCAGCTCCTCGATCGATTGGCTGACATATTCCGCGCTGTGAGAGACCTCTTCCGTCGCCTTGCGAATGTCCCGGGACATACCCATGGCATTGCTGGCGCTGTCAAGAATCCGCCGCAGCGAGTTTTCGGTTCCGCGGCCGAGATCCATTCCCTTGGCCACCCAGTCGCTGGTTTTACCGATATGTCCGACCGCCTGCTCGGTAAATTCCTTGATCTCGTGAATAATCTGGGTGATGGCACCGGTCGAGCTGGCTGTTTCCTGGGAGAGTCCGCGAATTTCCTCGGCGACAACACCGAAGGAGCGCCCCTGCTCACCGGCTTGAGCGGCGATAATCGCGGCATTGAGGGCCAGCAAATTGGTTTTCTGAGTGATTTCGTTGATGACCGTCGTAATGTGGTCGATCTGCTCGCTTTTTTCCGACAGAGACGAGATCACGCTGGAAGCGTCCTTGACGGAGGTAGAGATTCCCTGCAGACCGGCCATGGTGTCGGTGACCGACTTGACGCCTTCTTCAGCCTGATTCTTGACCGTCTCCGACATCTCCTGCGAAACGGCGCCATTTTCCTGAATGTTTTTGATGGTCGTGGAAATTTCGGTCATAGCCGAGATGGAGTTTTCCATAAAATCGGTCAGAAGCTTCATGTTCTGCGAAACCTGCTCGATGGAAACGGAAATCTCGCTGGACGCCGACTGGGTGCTGTTGACGGCATCGCGCACCACATCGGCCCCGCTGACGATCTCGGTAATGGACGCGGCCGTGGAGGCGGTCGCCCGCTTGAGCGAAGAGATCAGTTTGGAGTATTCTTCCCGATACTTGGCGAAATCCTGGAACGTCTTGTTCAGCTCACCGATCAGAGTTTCAACCGCACCGATCAGGTTAATCTTGGTCAGCGCCGAGGAGACCTGATCCGCAAACAACTTGACCGTATCCACATCGGTTTCATCAAGGTTCTTCTGCTTTTTCTTGTTGTCCACCGCAAACAGGCCGACCACCTCATCATTGACAATGACGGGGCAGAGAATGAAACTGCGCGACCGCAGTTTGGCCATCCCGCTCATGGGTGGCTGCAGCTGGTATTCAGGCGGCATGCTCCGCGCATTGTCGACAAAAATTATGCGGGATTCGGCCACGGCGTGATAGAGGGCTCCCGCTCTCGGGTCGAGAGGGATGTCGGGCAGTTCCTCATCATGAGATTCATCACTGCCGTCACGACTGCCGACCCAGTGCATCACCTTCTTCTCATTATCGACAAGAAAGATATTCACCCGGTCGTAGTTCAGAATGCGGTGGAGGCCCTCGGATGCCAGGTCAAGCACCTCATCGGCCATCACGGTTTTCTGGATGTTGGCGTTGATGCCGTGAAAGCTCTTGATGCTGCCGTTCAAATCCCTGAAGCGGCGTTCGAAATCCTCTTTCTGCAGAGCCACTTCCTGGTTCAGTTCATCCAGACGCTGGGCGCGCTGGTGGATCTGTTGGCTCGATTTGCCGATAAAAAAGCCGAAGGCACCGAGCACGACCGCGGTTCCGCCCCCCATATACAGGTAAAGAGCGGTACTTTCCGGGCCGGCGAACAGATGGCCCAGGAACTGCTCCCAGAACCCCTGACCGGAACGCCAGAAAAGTAACGGATGCAGAATCAGCCAGCCGATAGGGGCGAAAATTCCCAGCATAACCCCGCCGGCTGCGTAAAGAAACTTCCGGTCGATATTGCGTGCCATATCCATCAAGGCTCCCGTTTCCCTTAAAAAGGTCTGAGAATCCAATATTCAAACAGATCTGGTGGAATTAAATGGTCAGAGTTTATTCATTAGGGGTAGACTAAAACGCAAACGCATAAAAATCAAGCAAAATATTAGCAAAATATCATGCCAAAACAAGGTGACTGAAAAACACCCGGCAGGTGGAGAGAAAGTCCAGAAACAGGGGGAAGGAAAATCGGAATCAGGGCCACAGGGCATCGGCGCAACCGGCGATATGGGCGGCCCCGAGAATACCGGCATCGTCACCAAGTTCCCCGGCGACAATGCGCAATCGGCGCGCACAGACCTCAAACGCTCGACGGGACATTTCACCGTCAAGGCTTGGCCGCATCAGGTCGAGGCTCAGACTGACTCCGCCGCAGATCACAACGGCTTCCGGATTGAGGACATTGGCGATCATTGCCAGCCCCTGGCCAAGACGCCGGCCGGCATCGTTGAGGACGTCCAGGGCCAGCGCATCCCCTTCGCGGGCGGCACGGCCCACGGCGAGCGCCGTCAACGCGTCGGCATCAAGAGATTCAAGGCTGGAGCGGCGTCCTTGCGCCAGTTCCTCCCGAACAGAGCGTAAAATTCCCGTTGCGGAGGCATACTGCTCGAGGCAGCCGCGGCTGCCGCAGCCACAGGGCCGGCCGTCGGGCTCGACCACGACATGCCCGAATTCACCGGCGGCCCCATCGGAGCCCACCCACAAACGCCCCCCCAGTACCAGGCCTCCGCCGACGCCGGTCCCCAGCGTCACGGCGAGAAAAGAGCTGTTGTCGCGTACTGCCCCCCAGGCGTGCTCACCCCAGGCAATCGCATTGGCATCGTTGATGACGCGCACTGACCACTGGCCGAGTTCCGCCAGCCGCGCAGAAAAATCGACACCGTTGAGCCAGCTGAGGTTGGGGGCGACCATGATCCTGCCCTGGTAGTCGACAAGCCCCGGAACACCTGCGCCGAGGGCGGCAATTTCTCCGCCGGTGTCGCGGGCTGCATCCTCGAACTCCCGACAGACAATCTCAATTTTATCCATCAGGCCATCTACATGGTAAAATCTCCGGCTGCTGAAACGCTCGCGCCGGCAAATACGGCCCTGGTGGTCCACAAGGGCCATCCGGCAATTGGTGCCGCCAAGGTCGACGCCGATCAGAAAACGCCCCTGCAAACAAGTCATGTCATCTGAGGTGTTCATATCACTCCCGCGAACGGCGTGAAGATTGCTCCGTGCCGATGGCAAGCCGTGAAAACCCCGACGTGCGGGCCAGATCCATCAACTCGACCACCAGGCCATGGCGGGCTTCGCGGTCCGCCAGCAGCAGAAAGGTGATCTGATCGGCATTATCGCGTTTGCCTTCAAGGAATTTTTCAAGTTCCTGTTTGGTGGTCGGTTCATCGCCGAGAAAAATTTCGCCCTCGTTTGTGAGATAGACCTTGATCTCTTCCGGTTCCCGCTCAACGGAACGCGCAGAGGATTCAGGCAGGCGGATATCGATTCCCGATGTCTCAACGAAGGTGGTGGAGATCATGAAAAAGATCAGCAGCAGGAAAACCACGTCAATCATGGGAGTGATATCGATACGTGCATCATCTTGTTGTGGTTTGCGGCGAAAAGCCATGAATCACTCCCCGAGGACATCCACCAGATGAAGGGAATATTCCTCCATCTCAAGGATAATAAGGTCGGCACGGCTGGTCAGGTAGCGATGCCCGAGAATGGTGGGAATGGCAACGGTCAAACCGGCCGCAGTGGTGATCAAGGCCTGGGAAATACCGCCGCCGAGGGTGGCGGGCGTCCCTACCCCCTGAAGAGCGATGACGTTGAAGGCTTGGATCATGCCCCACACGGTTCCCAGCAGACCCAGCAGGGGGCTGATGTTGGCGATCGTCGCCATCAGACCGAGGTAGCGCGACAGAGGGGCCGATTCACGGTTGCCTGCCTCCTCGACCAGGGTCTTGATCTGCGCCCGCGGGCGCCCAGCCACACGCAGCGCTGCGATGAAAATACGCGCCAGGGGAGTAGCGGCACGCTGGCAGACAATAATCGCCTCTTCGTGGCGACCTTTTCCGGCCAACGACTCGACTTCATGGAACAGCCTCTGCGAACCGCGACGGATGCGGAAATAGACGAACCCCCGCTCCAGAAAAATTGCCAGGGCCAGCACCGAACAGACCCCGATCGGCCACATGAAGGGGCCACCTTTGTTTATCAGTTCAAGCATGCTTACAGATTTCCTTGATCGATCAGTAATTGAGAGTTCTTAACGACATGCACCTTAGGCGACATGAAGAATAGCACAGCGCAGGCTGTCCCGCAAAGAAACGTCTGCATTCTTCACGCCCGGTTTTTGAATCTTTCGAAAGCGGCGCGAAGCTGCTCGTAGGTCTCTTCCAAATGCTGGGGCACGACCCGCACATCGGCCAGCACCGGCATGAAATTGGTGTCTCCGCTCCAGCGCGGCACAATGTGATAATGCAGGTGATCATCGATCCCGGCTCCGGCGACCCGGCCGATGTTGAGCCCCACGTTGAACCCATCGGGATTGACGCAGTCCTTCAGCACATCGCAGGAAAGACCGACCAGGCGGTGGATTTCGATCAGCTCGGCATCGGTGAAATCCCCCAGGTTGACGGTGTGCCGAAAGGGGGCCACCATCAGATGACCATTGGTGTAGGGATAGCGATTGATGATGACAAAAGAATATTCTCCCCGGAAAAGCACCATACGCTCGCGGTCCTCTTCGGGTCTGGATTTAAGACAGAAGATGCACTCGTTAGGTGATTCTCCCTTGATATACTCCATGCGCCAGGGCGCCCACAAAGATTCCATTTCTTTCCTCGCTTGAAAGTGACTTGTGCAGGTAAAATTTGAAACCGTCCTCCCTGCCTTTTTCAGACAGACTGAAAAACCGCGCCTTTTCCTTTAGCCCGGGTTAGCAGTGGATCAATCGCAGCGCAGCACCTCTCCATGCAGCGTCTGTTCAAGGTAGAGGCGCCCCACCGTCGGGAAAGGTGCCTGCCGCGGATCGCAGGCACTGCCGGGATTGAACATCAGGGTGCGCCCGTAATGATGATTGGCGCACTGGTGGCTGTGGCCGAAGACAAGGCAATCGAGGTCCTCGTCATAAAACTCGCGCCGAATCCGCTCTTCAAGCCCGGCGGCACTGCCCCACCCGTGAATAAGGCCGATACGAAAGCCGGCCTGATGAACAATCCGCTTCAGAGGCAGACCGCTGGAGGGCGGGTCCATGTTTCCCCGCACTGCCACCACCGGAATGGGATCGAATGCCTCCAGGATGGCGGGATCGACCAGATCACCGGCATGAAGAATCATGGCGGCGCCCTGAAAGGACTCTTCCCGCAGACGATTGAGAAACTGCCAACTGCCCCTATTGTTGCGCAAATGGGTATCGGAAACAACACCAATGACCACAGGGCTCCCTCCTTCGAACATGACACAACGCGATTTTTAACCACGATAGATATCAATTACCCTAAAGACCGCCCCGGATCAAGCCAAAGGACGCAAAGGTGGCCGAAATCAGCCACTCTGGTCATCTTCCGGCACCTTTTGAGAAACCGGACGATCGAATTAAAACCTTGACCCGGCTTATACAAACGTTATGTTTGTACTTTAGCGGCAGAATCAAGCTTGGCACTGCCATTGCTATATAACAATGTCTCATGATGGAAAAGTTTCCATTGATCCGCCATAGAGACACCCAGAGCGATTAGGCTTGACAAGCTGCCCGGAATACGATTATGTTTTTCACTATTAGTAAAATTATTTGCTTAAAAAACGTGTTTGATTTTGCTTTTTTACTCTCAATAAAATTTATCTTGACCAAATCAAAAGGATCGCCTGCCTGGTAAAATCATATTCCATTTTCAAAAACCCCACACATGAAAGGATAAGCGTCTATGTCCAAGCGTCAGGAAGCTTTGGATTATCACAGCAGCGGACGAAAGGGAAAAATCGAAGTCATCACCACCAAACCCTGCGCCACCAGCCGTGACCTCTCCCTCGCATACAGTCCCGGGGTTGCCGAACCCTGTCTCGAAATCGAAAAAAATCCCAACGATGCCTACAAATACACCGCCAAAGGCAACCTGGTAGCGGTTGTCTCCAATGGAACCGCGGTTCTGGGTCTTGGTGATATCGGCGCCCTGGCCGGAAAGCCCGTCATGGAAGGCAAAGGCGTTCTGTTCAAGACCTTTGCCGATGTCGACGTCTTCGACATTGAACTCGACACCAAGGATCCCGATGAGCTGATCCGGACCGTCAAACTGCTTGAACCCACCTTCGGCGGAATCAACCTTGAGGATATCAAGGGACCTGAATGCTTCTACATTGAAGAGCAGCTGCAGGAGATCCTCAATATCCCCGTGTTTCACGATGACCAGCACGGCACCGCCATCATCGCCGCGGCAGGTTTGATCAACGCCCTGGAAATCATCGGCAAGAAACTTGAGGATATCCGCATTGTCGTCAATGGCGCCGGCGCTGCAGGCATCGCCTGCGCCAAACTGGCTATCGATATGGGTGCCCGGCCCGAGAATGTCATGCTGGCAGACAGCAAAGGCGTGATCTACAAGGGACGCACCGCAGGGATGAACCCCTACAAGGAACGCTACGCCGTCGACACGGATGCACGCTCGCTGGAAGATGCCATGAAGGGCGCGGATGTGTTCTTCGGCGTCTCGGTCAAAGGGGCGCTGACCAATGAAATGCTGGCCTCCATGGCCCCGGATCCGATTGTTTTCGCGATGGCCAACCCTGACCCTGAAATCACTCCTCCGGATGCCCATAAAGTGCGCAGTGATGTCATTATCGGCACCGGCCGCAGCGATTACAATAACCAGGTCAATAACGTGCTGTGTTTTCCCTTCCTGTTCCGGGGTGCGCTTGACACCCACGCCAAGGCGATCAACGCCGAGATGAAAATCGCAGCGGTTAAAGCGCTGGCGGACTTGGCCAAGCAGGACGTACCCGATTCAGTGCGGCGTGCCTACGGCGGCGAGGCGATTAAATTCGGCCGCGAGTACCTGATCCCGAAGCCTTTCGATCCCCGGGTCCTGCTGCACGTGGCTCCCGCAGTCGCTCAAGCCGCGATGGATTCCGGCGTGGCACGCCGCCCCATTGCCGATATGGATAAATACATAGAGCAGCTTGAGGCCCTGCAGGGACGCTCCAAGGAAGTGATGCGCATCCTGATCAACAAAGCCAAAGCCAACCCCAAGCGCATCGTTTTCCCGGAAGGCGACGACGACAAGATCCTGCGCGCCGCACAGATCATCATCGATGAGGGGATCGCTACCCCGGTCCTGCTTGGCAATAAAGAGGAGATTGAAGAGCGGATCAAGGCGCTCAATCTCGACCTCGACCAGGCTGAAATCATCGACCCGGACAACTCGCCCCTGCTTGAGAACTATATCAACGAATTCTTTGAAATGCGCCAACGCAAAGGGGTCACCCTTGCAGAAGCAAAACGGCTCATCATACAAAACCGCAACTATTTCGGAGCCATGATGGTTCAGGATGGACACGCCGACACCCTCCTGTCCGGCATCAGCCATCACTACCCGGAGACCATCCGCCCTGCCCTTGAAATCATCGGCAAAAAGGACGGCCTCTCCAAAGTTCATGGCCTCTATATGATGGTCACCAAAAAGGAAGCGGTCTTTTTCGCGGACACGACAGTCACCATTGAGCCCACCGCTGAAGAACTGGCGGAAACGGCGATTCTGACGGCCCGCAAGGCGCGGCACTTCGACATCAAACCGCGCGTCGCCATGCTCTCCTTCTCCAACTTCGGCAGCGCCGAACATCCGCTGACCGTCAAGGTCAAGCGGGCGACCGAACTGGTGAAGAGATGGGAGCCCGAACTCAACGTCGACGGCGAAATCCAGGCCAACGTCGCGCTCGATCCCGACCTGGTGGCCGCCCAGTACCCCTTCTCCGACCTCAAGGGCGACGCCAATGTCTTCATCTTCCCGGATCTGCAGTCAGGCAACATCGCCTACAAGCTTCTGCACAAGCTGGGCAACGCCGAGCAGATCGGCCCGATCCTGATGGGGATGAAGAAGCCCGTCCACGTCCTGCAGCGCGGCGATGACGTTGCCGACATCGTCAACATGGCGGCGGTCGCCGTGGTCGATGTTCAGGAATCGATCGCCAACGGCTGATCGCAACAGCAAACTCAAATCAAAAAAGGGGTGCTTTCGGGCACCCCTTTTTATTTTCCTGACACACCCATCTCTGGTAGGATAGCGCGGTACAAATCATTTTGAGGAGATCACGATATGCGCTACCAGAGTACCCGCGGAAAGGTCAACGGTCTGTCTTTCAGGGAGGCCGTCCTGATGGGGCTGGCCGATGACGGCGGCCTTCTTCTGCCAGAGACCCTGCCGAGGCTGAGTTCCGGCGACCTTGAAAGTCTCTACCGGCTCGACTACCCGGAACTGGCTTTTCAGATTATTTCCCCTTTTGTTGACGATATCCCTGCGGCGGATCTGAGCCGCCTGATCGATCGCTCGTATGCCCACTTTACCCATCCGGATGTGACGCCGCTGGTCCATCGCGACGGTGTCTACATCCTGGAGCTTTTCCACGGCCCCACCCTCGCCTTCAAGGATGTGGCGCTGCAGTTTCTCGGCAACCTGTTCGAATACCTGCTTGAGAAAAGCGGCCAGACCATGAACATCATCGGCGCCACCTCGGGCGATACCGGCAGCGCAGCCATTCATGGCGTGCGCGGCAAAAAAAACATCAACATTTTCATCCTGCACCCGCAGGGCAAGGTGTCCCCGGTGCAGGAACTGCAGATGACAACCGTCACCGACGACAACGTCTTCAACCTTGCCGTCGAGGGAACCTTCGACGACGCCCAGGCCATCGTCAAGGAGATCTTCGGCGACGTCGCATTCAAGAACCGGCTCAATCTCGGCGCCATCAATTCCATCAACTGGGCCCGCGTGCTGGCACAGGTGGTCTACTATTTCTACGCCTTCGGTCGCCTGCGCCGCGAGACCGGCTGCGAGAAGGCTTATTTCTCCGTCCCGACCGGCAATTTCGGCGATATCTTCGCCGGCTATATTGCACGATCCATGGGCCTGCCGATTCATAAGCTGATTCTGGCCACCAATGAAAACAATATCCTCAGCCGGTTCGTCGAAAAGGGCGATTACTCGATGGGATCGGTCGTCAGCACCCTCTCCCCGTCCATGGATATCCAGGTCGCCAGCAACTTTGAGCGTTATCTTTTCTTTCTGCTGCAGCGCGACCCCGAGGCCGTCACCAAGGCCATGGAAGATTTCAAAAGAGACGGCCGCCTGCACTTTTCACCAGAGCAAATCGCGCGAGTGCAGGAAGACTTTCTGGCGCAGAGCGTCGACCGCGAACAGACGCTGGCCACCATTCGCGATTTCCACACCAATACGGGGTATGTTCTCGACCCGCACAGTGCAGTGGGCGTGCATGCAGGGCGCAGCCGCAGCGGCGGAGAGTACCCGGTCGTCTGCCTGGCCACGGCCCACCCCGCGAAATTCAAGGAAGCCGTCGTGCAGGCCATCGGCCGCGAACCGCAACGCCCGGAATCACTGCGTGGGCTGGAACAGCGTACAAGGCGCTGCCAGAAACTCCCCGCCGATACTGCTGCAATACGGGAATTTATCGAGCAGAATGCCTGCTGAATTTCACCTCGATCCCGCGAGCCGCGCGAATCTTCCGGGCGGCTCGCGGGTAAACATACGGGTTACAGATCATTCATGACTCAACCGGTTGATGAAACAACAGGTGATATAGGAAGCAGTCGTTCCCTTCATCGCCTTACATTGTTTGCCCTGCTTTTTGTTCTCCTGACAACAGCGGGGCTTTTTACTGTCTATGATCGCCTGGCCGAACGCAGCATAACTTTCGATCCCCAGCTGTTGGCCCCCCATTTCCTTATCTGCGTTCTTTTGCTTCTTCTGCTCTATTTTACCTCCGACGGGCTACGTCTTTATTTTACCCTGAAAGCCCTTGGACATGAAATCAGGGGGAAATCCATTGCGAAACTGGTATTCATCAACTTTTTTTTCTCCAATATTACGCCTATGGCCACTGGCGGCGGATTTGCCCAAGTATGGTATCTCCAGCATCAGGGAGTCCCTGTTGGCAGGGCTTCTGCAGCCACAACGATTCGAACAATCCTTGCCGTCATCTTCATTTTTTCACTGACGCCGATTTTCCTGATTACCTTGCCCGTTCTTAAAAACACTCCTGTAATCGGACAAATCGGTCCAATCCTTGCCGTCCTTATCGTGCTCTACTTAGGATTTTTCTCTATTGTCCTGTTTCGGACACACTGGCTCATCATTCCCCTGAGCAGAATTCTTGAAATCCTTCATAGAATCCGTTTACTCAGTGACCCTCTTCACCAACGCCTGCAGTATAAAGTCCGCCGCGAGATGCTACGTTTTTCTCACTGTTTTGGCGAATATATCTATGGACCAAGGTTGTTTGTCTGTCTCTCAATTCTTTTTACTTTCATTTTTCTGCTTTGTCTTTTCAGTTTCCCGGCTCTGTTGATCAATGCTTTGGGCTATGACACTGACTACCTGACCTCGATAGGGATTCTGGTCGTAACAACATTTATAATGTATTTTTCGCCAACCCCAGGGGCTTCTGGAATAGCTGAAAGTTTGTTCGGAACATTTTTTCAGTCAATTCTTACGGGAGGCCACTTATTACTGGTCATTGTTGGGTGGCGTTTTCTTACAATCTACATTGGAATGATCGCTGGCCTGATTGTCTTGCAGCGGGATATCTTAAAAAAACGTAAAGGTTAGAGATGAAACGCTCCGGATCATTGAAATGGCTTTTTTATGTCATCCTATTCATTTTAATATACATGGTTTGCTATAAAGTGTATCTCAATCTTTCAGCACCGGATTTCGATGTCCTACACGGCGAACAGATTGAACGCATATACAAAAAACTTAAAGGAAAGAACAGTTTCAAATTTGCAGTTGTGGGAAACATCAACAACTCAGTAGGAATATTCGAGAAACGCATTATTCCTATGATCAATGCGGAAGATTTTGATTTCATCATTTCAGCCGGCAATGCTGTCAGCGGTGGCGGAGAGGATAAATACCGCGCAATTCAGGGGACATTGGGCAAATTGGACATTCCCTACCTGCTGACCTTTGGGGAAAACGAACACAAGGATTTCGGCAGTTTCAGATTCTACGAACATTTTGGCCCTTACTTTTTCAGCTTTAAAACAGGCAAAAGCCGATTTATCTTTCTCGACAGCACGGGCAAAACTCCATGGAAATGGCAGATTCGCTGGGTTAACGACCTGTTGAGCCAGGATGATTCATCTAACCGTTTTCTTTTTATCGGAAAGCCCCCCCTTGTTCCGGATCAGAATCTTCACTTTGATGAAAGTGAAGATTATCTCCAACCGGCGCAATTCCAGCAGGCTCTTCTGAACGTTGTTAAAAAATATCACATCGACATGGTGTTTTCCGCCAATATTCCCGTCTATGCAGAACAGAAGTTTCACGGTTCTCAAATAATAGTAACCGGTGGAGCCGGCGGTTTTATCCTGAATGATCAGGAAAGTTTCTATCACTTCATTCAAGTCGAGGTTTCTGAAAGTGGCCAAATAACTCACTCGCTGCATCGGCTTGATTCAGGAAGCAATCCATTGTTCAACCAGCTGGAAAATCTGTGGTTTTTTATTTACTCCCTGTTTTATGTAAGTTATGCAAATTTTATTCTTTTGTTGTGCGCCATTCTTCTTGTCGCAATCAAACTTTATAATATTGTCTTTGTCGGAAAAGACTATTATCCGGACTATGATATCGACCCGTCTCCGTGGCTTGTCAAACCTCTGCGGGTTGCCATGTTTACCAACAATTATCTGCCATTTATCGGCGGAGTTCCCATTTCCATAGAGCGTTTACGCAAGGGGCTCGAGCAAAATGGAGACCAGGTTCTGATCGTTGCTCCGGCCTACGGACCACAGCAAAAAGACTGCAAAAGTATCCTCAGGGTGCCTTCCTTGCCCGCTATCGGCAGAATGAAGCAGTTTCGCATCGCCAACATCTTTCTGCCACGGATCTTTAAAGTGCTGAAATCGTTCGCACCGGACATCATTCACACACACCACCCTTTCTGGCTCGGCTCACTGGGGCTTTTTTACGCTCGACGCCTGAAAGTTCCGGCTGTTTATACCTACCACACGCGATTGGAAGAATATGCGCACTTTGTCCCCTTGCCGGGGTTGCTCTTTCGCAATTTCATTTCGCATGTACTGGTTAGACGTTTTGCAAATAAGTGCGACGGAATCATTGTCCCGACAGATTCCATTGAAGAATACTTAAGGATGGTTGGCGTTAAAAAGCCTATTTATGTCCAGCCGACAGGTATAGAATATGAACGCTTCCAGCAAGTTGACCCCAGGGAGATCGAGAACCTGAAAAAGACGCTCGGCGTTGGCGAAGAAAAAATTCTGATCAGCGTTTCACGTCTTTCCAACGAGAAAAATATAGATTTTATGATCGAAGCAATCGCCCAGGTCCATCAGAAAACCAGGACTGAATTTCGAGTTTTTTTAATTGGAGAAGGCCCTCAGCGCGAACGCCTCCAACAACGCATTACCGCACTTGGGCTGGGAGATATCCTGACCTTGACAGGTGCCGTAAGGCCTGAAGAGATGGCTTTATGGTATCGATTGGGCGACGTTTTCCTGTTCTCTTCCAAGTCAGAAACTCAAGGAATGGTCATACTTGAAGCGATGGCCGCGGGATTGCCGGTCGTTGCTGTACGTTCAAGTGGAATAGACGACGTGCTCAGAGAAGGATTCAATGGCTTTAAAACACCACAGAAACAGGATCTATGGTGCGATCGGGTTCAACAACTGCTTGAAGATGATTCCCTGAGAAAAGAAATGTCGGAAAATGCCAGGCAATTTACCAGGAAGTATTCTATCGGCGAGTTTACGAGGAATGTGCGTGAAATCTATGCAACGATTCTGGCTACCGCAGACAAGATGCGACACCAATAAATCTGTTCTGCGAATTGCGGAGATCGGGACGCGGGGTGCTCGGATATATCCCGCCATGCCCGGCACAGAGCAGCAACCGGCCATGGCGGGTTATTCGGCACGCTTCAGAACAGAGTCCCCATCACGACGCCGACAGCGGTCAGCGGCCCTGAATCACTGAGGCCATCAACCGTTTTCTCCACCTTATTGAGGGTCGTGCGGACATCGCGGTAAATATCGTCCTCGTTGATCAGGCGACCGACAGTCCCCTGCCCGTCATCAATTTTAACGACAATGCTATGCACCCGACTCATGGTTTCAGCAGTATCCTCGTACAAGTCGTCCTCGTTGATCAGCCTGCCCAGGGTCCCTTCCCCGTTGTTGACCTTCTCGGTCAATTCCCGGATATTGGCCATCGCATCGACGGTCTGGGTGTGCAGCTCGTCGTCAACCAGAAGGCGCCCCAGCGTGCCTTCGCCTTCCTTGAGGCGGGCTGCGATGTCACGCACATAGCCCAGAGCTTCGCGGGTTTCGACATACAGGCTTTCATCGGTAAACAGGCGTCCCAGCGTACCTTCGCCCTTACGCAACCGTCCGGTGAGGTCCTTCAGGTCGGCGGAAATCTGCGACACCTCCTCATAAAGGTCATCATCATTGACCAGCTTACCGAATGTGCCCTCTCCGTCGTCAACTTTGCGCAGCACGCTGCGCAGGTGCTCCAGAGAGGCCGTCAGCCCTTCGCGTCCCTCGGCGACAAAGTCGCTCAACTCTCCCAGCGTCTGCTTTAAATTGTGGTCCAGGTCGGTCAGCAGCTGGTCGATGTTGGTACTCTCCTTGGTCGGCACAGCTGAACCCGGTTCAAGGTAAGGTTGTTCCTCCGAGCCAAAGCTCAATCCCAAAAACTGGCCGCCGAGCAGATTGGTCTGTTGAACCTTGGCGTAGCTGTCAGGTTTAACCGCAGTGCCTTCCTTGACCGCGAAAACCACACGGATGCGGTAGTCCTCAAGCTCGATCGACTTAACTTTTCCGACCTGAACTCCGGACAGTCGCACCGGGTCGCCCTCGTTGAGGCCCACCAGCGAATTGAAATAAGCAACGTATTCGACCTGATCCTGAAAAGGCTTGATCTCTTCAACGAATTCAATCAATACGGCCAGTGCAATAAGCGACAGAAGAAAAAACAGGCCAACTTTCTTTTCAGTGGACATTCCCATATATCAAGCCCCCGCGATCCCTTTCGTGGTGGTGTAGAGAAACTTCTTGATTGCAGGATTTTCGCTCTTTTTGATCTCGGAAGGTGTTCCAACCTCGATAATGCGGCCATCATTGATCATCGCCACTCGATCGGAGAGATAAAACGCAAAATTCAAGTCGTGGCTGACGATCACCGTCGTCAGGTTGACCTCTTTCTTCAGGCGCATGATCACCCGCGCCAGCTCGTCCGAGGTGACCGGGTCAAGCTCGGCGGTAGGCTCATCATAGAGGATCAGATCCGGATTCATGGCCAGGGAACGAGCGATGGCCACCCGTTTTTTCATGCCCCCGGAGAGTTCGGAGGTCATCAGGTTTTCCTTGCCTTCAAGCCCGACCAACCTCAGCTTTTCAGAGATGATGCGCCGGATGCGGGCTTCGGAACAGACGCGCTTCTCGCGCAGCCACAGGCCGACATTTTCCCCCACCGACAGTGAGTTGAACAGCGCCGAGGTCTGAAAAACCATACTGTAGCGATATTCCCGGGGCGCATTTTTCTCTTTCGGCGCAAAGATATCGTGACCGTCGATATAGATGGTGCCGCTGTCGGGTTTTTCCAGCTTGACGATGTGCTTGAGCAGCACGCTTTTTCCCGTTCCCGACGGGCCGATGATGGAGAAGGTTTCGCCCGGCTTGATTTCCAGGTTGATGTCCTTGAGAACATGGGTATCGCCAAAGGACTTGTTGAGATCGACGATGCGTATCTCTACTCCGTTCGGTTCACCGTAGTCGGGAATACACTCACAACCGGCACTCTCCCCCTCGAAAACCGTGCCGGGAAAACCATGCAGCAGTTTTTTCATCAGAGACGGGGCGTGGTCGTGGCTTCCGTCTTCATTTTTATGTGATGCCATACAGATATCCATCAAAATCATCAAAGAGTAATGCGCGTCAGGAAGTAATCGGCCATCATGATCAACAAAAAGGCCATGACGACCGCACGGGTCGTCGCCCGGCCGATGCCCCGCGCCCCCCCGGTGGTCTGAAACCCGACATAGCAGCCCACGTGGGCGATGATGCCGCCGAATACAAGAGCTTTGAGCAGGCCCTTGAAAATCTCAATATAACTTAACGCCTGAACCATATTATCAAAATACGCGCTGAAAGGCACGTTGATTACGGGCGTGACCGAACTGATCAGCCCCCCGCCCAGGATACCGATGATAATGGAAAAAACGGTGATGGCCGGCACCGCCAGCAGGCAGGCGATCATACGCGGCATCGCCAGATAACGCACCGGGTTGATTTCCAGGGTTTTGAGGGCATCGATCTCCTCGTACACCTTCATCGCCCCGATTTCCGCCGCCATGGAAGATCCGACCCGCCCCGCCACCAGCATGCTGGTCATGACCGGCCCCAGCTCCTTGACCATCGAGAGGCCGACAATGGCGCCGATTACGTTCTGCGTACCGTAGAGGGCAAGCTGAGTCCCGGTCTGCAGCGCAAGAACCATCCCTACAAAGAAAGCCAGCAGCGCGGCAATGGGCAGCGTGTCGATGCCGATATCGCTCATCTGCTTGAAGATCGCGGGCAGATTGCGGGGCGCCTCCTTGAAATAGAAGATCGTCTGCCACAGCAGTTTGAGCATCTCCCCGGTCGTCTGGGACATAGAGAGAATCGTTCCCCCGATTTTTTCAAGCATTCGCCCAATCATTCGTCCGCAGCCTCCCCCCAGGACACCCCCCAGGGAGTATAGAGAAAAGAGAGTTTTTTTTCACCCGCATCCCGGCTATAGCGGATCAGCCCTTTGAGAATGCGGAAATCACGGATTTCGCCATCCCGCCGCTCGTAGCGAAACAGGGGGAAAAGCTCCAGCGCGACATCTTCACCACGCTTCTCGCGCCAGAATAGATTCCACAACAGCGTCGAAGCCGAATTGCCCTGGCTGTCCCATTTGGCCGCGTACAAGGTCCACAGCGGGGTCCAATTGCGCTCTATGGCCTCACTGCGCGGGAAAAACGGCCTGAGAAGCGACAGCGTCGAAAAACTGCGCACCCCGTTTCGGTTCTCGAAGGTAAACAAGGGCCAGAGCGCAACCCTTTTCTTGGGGGTATGTTCGGCTCCTTCAGCAATGATGCGCTCTTCGTCATGAGCGTAAAGAAAGAAAAGGATCCGGTTCTTCTCCACGACCAGATCATCGGTCGTCAACCGGGTCTCCAGGAAAAACGGCCACAGGTGCCAGGTGCGCTCCATGGCCCCGGTTCTTTCATAGGAATAAAACGGCAGAAACTTGCGGGACTCCTTATAGGGCCCATCGGAGATGCGGATCAGCGGCCAGGGCATGTTCCATTCCTCGAAGCCTTTATCCCGGTCCACGACGTGACTGAAAAACGGCCAGAGCCAGGTCCGCCGGGTCAGCAGCGGTGAATCCTCCCCGATGTAGAAGGGGAAATACGCCTTGCGGTGCAGGGGATTGTCGCTGTCCTGCCGCAGATACTCGTTGAAATATATCGGCCAGATGGCAAAACGCTTGCGATAGTGCCCCTCTTTCTCCGACTGACCGTAAAAAGGCCACAGCTTGAAGCCGTGCTCGTTCTCCCCCTCAATACGGGCATAAATGGGCCAGAGAATATTGGTGATGCGGGTATCGTCCTTGACGGTCCGGCCGTAGATAGGAAATAAGACAAAACGGATTTCGTCCCGCCAGAAGCGCCCGACAATCCTGCCGCCGAAGGGAAAGAAGGCGAAGTAGCTGTCATCCTCAGGGAGTTCACCATAAAACAGGAAAGGGAACAGCATAAATTCGTCGTTGCTGCCCTGTTCGCGCTCTCCAAAATCCGACTCCAGCAGGTGAAAAAAATTGAACCGATTCTTCCCCGGTTCCTTCTGACGTGTTGCAAGGGGATAAAGATATTCAGATAAAGACACCTCGTTTTCATGATCGCGGGCCCCGAAATAAAACGGCCGGATGCTGAATTCGGTTTCGGGACCTTTGCGCTCATATTTGATCAGCGGTCCGAGAATGTGAATACAGCGGTAGTCGGCGGCATCGGAGCTGCGGTCATCATAGAGAGGCCACAGGGTGGTGATTCGGTCCTCGCCGGATGCACCCGCCGGGAAAAACAGAACCAGACCGATCACAATCGCCGGCAGTGCGCTGGCCGCCCGGGCGAAAAATGTCATGCCGGCACCCCTCCTTTGCGCGATTGCAGATGTCCTGTCAGGACAAATCACCCGGCAACCCTCTCGAGTCCTTCCTGAGCCGGCTTGTAATCGGCATCGATCTCCAACGCCTGCTGGAAAGCCTCGGCCGCGGTCCGCAGATCGTAATTCTTCTCCAGGCAAAGACCGTAAAAATGAAACAACTCAGGCGGCTGGTACAAGGCCGTCAGGTAAGCATTATCAAGCACTTCTCTCATAACGGCAAGGGCGTCGTCGTAGAGCTGTTCGTTGTAATTTTCCACCGCCAGGCTGATCCGCTCGATATCGTCAACCAGGGGCTGCCCGGGGACATCGTCCCGGTCAATGGCAGACAGACGCTCTTCAAGGCGGCTGCGGGCCCCGCCCTGCGGCAGGCGGTCAACCACCCCCTGCCAGCGCCGCGCCGCGGCGGAATAGTCTCCCAGCAGATAATCGATCTGAGCCAGATAATTCAGCGAGGTCAGATCCTCAACCCGGCCGAGTGCCTTCTGAAAATAATTCATGGCGCGCAGCAGGTCGGTCCGGCAGTTCGCCAACTCGGAAAACATGGTTCCCACCTGGTAATGGGCCATGCCGATCTGCTGCAGCAGCCCCGGGTTTTCCGGTTCGAGAAGCAGCAGGATTTTAAGCAGGCGGATTTTGCGGCGGATGTACAGGGGATCGACCTGACGGGCGTCGAGCATCACGATCTGCGAGCCGATTTCGGCCAGGTAATGGGGAAAGCCCTCCTGCAGAATGCGCGCATATTCAGCGGCGTGGGGGCAGTCGGGGAACTGGCGGAGATAATCAAAAAGTCCTTCGCCGATCTGATCATCAGAGAGATGTTCCCTATCGGCATCCTCCTTGCGCAGCGGCAGGGGAATCGCAGGCAACTCCATCGGCTCGCGCCTTGGTCCGACTTCAATCGTCCGTCCGGGCTCAGGAGTCCACATCACAAAAAAATCGGGCGACAACGAAAAACTCATTATTTTTGAACCTTTAAAGGATAAAAGTGAAATCTGTTTCTTAGATATAGAAGCTGCGGTTATCCTAATACCGGCCGCCGGTATAAGTGCGGACACCGGCATCTTCTCCAATCGTCTTGTAGATGCGGATATTGTCCCAGGGTTGATCCAGGATGCCGTCGTGGATCGCCCAGCTGCGACCCCGCACCGTCTTTTCCATTCCCGGCTGGCGGAAGGGGGTCGAGCCATCGAGGCGCTGGAACAGAATACCGCCGGGCTGAAATTCGCGATCGATCCAGTGCATGAGCTGTTTGCCGGTCAGGTAGTCGAAGCCGTACCCTTCATAGCGCACCGCATTGTCATAGGAGAGCGGCTCGGCCATGATGGTGTCGATCCCCAGCGAATCGACGAACCGTTCAAACTGGGCGAAAAACTGCGAAAACATCTTAAGCCCCCGGTGCACCTGGTTGGGCGCCAGCCCGGCCCGCATGGCGCGGATCTCTTCGGGTATGTTGCGCCGCACCGTGGCAAAGCAGTTGTCGCGGCCGGCCTCGTCCACATCGACATTGAAGCGGGGCGAGTCAAGATCGTTGATCAGGCAGAAGGACAGCTCGATCTGGCCGAAAGGCGTATCGGCAACCTCAACGAAAAACAGGCAGTCGCGATCCTGCGGCTGCATCCTCACCTCGATGCGGAGAAGACCCAGCCCCTCGGGGCAGATAAAGTGAACTTTTCGCTGACCATCGGCGCCGCACAGCGTCGTTTCATCAATGCCGAACTGGGTAAAAACCCGCTCCGGCACAATCTGCCGGTAGATGCATTCTTTTTCCGCCACCGGCAGTCGGTTGATCTCTGCCAGCGAAAACAGCGGCAGCCGGTCAGGATCCAACAGATGCGAGGTGCCCAGGCGGCTCATCATCCCACAATCCCATGCAGAGGCAGAAAATTGCGGCGCAGAAACTCAAGCCTCTCCTCCAGGGCCTCCTCCGCTCTGCGATAATCGTCATCCAGGGGATGGTGAGGCGGATCCCGCAGCCGCTGATCGGAAAAGCCCAGCGCGGAAATCGTCTGAACAAAGCGGGGCGGCAGAAAATCCGGCAGCTCGATCCCCAGGATCGCCCCCCAGATCAGCGCCCAGCCGCGCGCGACATTGACCTTGTTATAACCGCCGCCGCCCAGCGCCACCCACCGCAGGCCGCTGTCGCGAAACCAGCGCGCGCTGTATTCGAGGCTGGCGGTGGTCATCTCCAACCGCGCCAGCGGGTCGGTGCGCAACGTATCGACGCCGAGCTGGGTCACCAGGATATCGGGCGCAAACCTTTCGATCACCGGCGCCACGACCGTATCGAACGCGCGGCGGAACAACCGGTCATCCGCGTGACGGTAAAAGGGAACGTTGAGAGTAAACCCCTCCCCCTCGCCTTCTCCCATTTCATGAACATAACCAGTATGGGGGAAAAAATCATCCCCCGTTTCATGCATCGAAACGGTCAGAACCCGCGGATCGCTGTAAAAGGCTTCCTGAACGCCGTCACCATGGTGCGCGTCAAGATCCACGTAGGCCACGCGCAGCCCGCGATCGAGCAGATGGCAGATCGCCACCACCGCATCGTTGAGAAAGCTGAAGCCGGACGCACGGGCGACATGGGCATGGTGCCATCCGCCGGCCATGTTGAACGCGACCCTGTTGCGCCCGTCCGCCACACGCCGCGCCGCTTCAAGCGTGCCGCCGGTGCCGAGCAGGGCCCAATCATAGAAACCGGGGAAAACCGGATTCTCCACATCGCCGAGGCCATAGAAAAAATTGGCCCTCGGCGTCTCGTCCCGATTGAATTCCCGCAGAACATCAAGATAATCGGCACGATGAAAACGCGCGACCTCTTCTTCAGTCGCAACAGGGCACTCGACCACCTCGGTAGCCGGGTTGTCCAACAGGCCCAGCTCCTCGATCAACTCATAGGTCAGGCGATACCGCAGCAGCTTGAACGGATGCTGAGTCCCGTAGGAAAAGTCGCCGAATCGGCTTGAGTAGATAAATGCCCGTGATCTGCCCATGAAAAATCCCCGAGGCCCTTTTTACACCCGCCCGCAGGCAAAGGTCAACCAGGATCGGGGTCGCCCGGAAGCAACGAAAACCTGCTTTTCCCTTGATGCCGCCCACCGTTTACGCTAAAGTCGAACCATTCGTATATATTGTACATATTCCCATCAGGCGAGGGAAGATATGCTGGAAACAGCCTTTTTTGCCGATCGACCGATATCAGAAGCCGCCACGGGTTCAGGCCCGCTGGCGGCTTTTGTTGTTTCCGGCCGATCTTTAACGGTCAAGGTCGGTCCAATGGACTGCGAACCCCCTGCCCGCCCTTGTTGAGCACATGGGTGTAGATCATGGTGGTGCGCACATCCTTGCCGCATCGCACGGTGATCTGCCGGTAGACACGTTCTACCGCACGGACAGATAAGGCGCACCTCATCCGCTCCCATTTCCTGCGGATGGCGCTTGGTGTGAAAGAGTATGAAGCGACGCACCCAGGCAGTATAGGTCTCTTCGGTGCGCAGGCTGTAATGGCGGGGACAGATCGCATCTCTGACGCGATCCAGCAAACGTGGCTGGCTCATGTTTCCCCTCCCCAAAGGTTCTACATTGAAATACATGGAATGCCGGAAGTGATTTGTTCGTCCCGATGCGTAACTTCACACGGTATAACACGCGAGAGGTAATGAGGCAAGTACCTGGTAACTGTTTGATAATATAAAAGTAAACCGATGGCTGCGTGGGAAGGGCCGTGTTGTAACACGGCTATTCGGCAGTCTAGTCTATGTTCGGTCGATAACAAAAGATAGGAGGTTACTAATGAAGGCAGAATTCACAGCAATTATAGAGCCCGCACCCGAGGGCGGCTTTTGGGCTATTTGCCCGGAGGTACCTGGCGCCAATGGACAGGGTGAGACGATAGAGGAAACCAAGGTTAATTTGCGGCAGGCTATTGAATTGATCTTGGAGGATCGCAAGGCTGACATTCTCCGAGGGTTGCCTGACGACACTATTCAAGATACGGTGATAATTGGATGAAATGACGAGACTTGGAGCGAAGGTTGAGAATCGCAGGTTGCTACCTGAAACGGGAAGGGGCCTCACATTCACTTTGGATTAATCCGAAGAATGGAGCGACGGAAGCTGTCCACGGCACATCGAGATCAAAGAACCATTGGCAAAGAAGATTTTGAAGAATCTTAATGCAGATTAAATGACCGAATCGGGTAGCCGGGGGTTTTTAACCCCCAGCCCCCACACCACCCGGCATGCGGGTCCGCACCGGGCGGTTCGTTGAAGTTACCGGACCGCGTGGGCG
>JAXHUR010000060.1:0-20681 GCA_034189505.1 Thermodesulfobacteriota bacterium
GATCGGCAATCAATTTGGGCCCGTTCCCATGTTGACGAGCGAGGCTCAAAAGGGCCTGAAGACCATATTTCGCTTTTCTGGACAACATAGACAATGCTCCCTATCGCTTTTGTAGGCTAGTCACTTTTTTTGGGTTTGTCAAGGGAAGGAGGGGATGTTGTTTACTCGTTGATCAAGTCCTGGTCTTGAAAAACTATGAAAAACTATAGGACACCCACAAAGCTTTTCCACAAAGCTTTTTTCACAAAGCTTTTTCGAATACACCCTCGTTTTTGCCTTAAAAGCTCCCTTTGTCCCGCAAGATCAAAGCCACTTCACATCCGTTGATATCTTCCTTTACGGCCTTTTTCACTGGGATGACCAGGATGAAAGGGATACGCTCAAAAATTAAAGGCGTTGTCTGGTGCTCTTGAATAATCCGGGTTAAATAGGAGGGCCATCCGATATACGGATGGCCCGGATTTTTCAACGTCTCTCCAACCCAACTCTTTCTAGCTCAACTCCCTGCCATCCCCCGCCGAGAGCCTTGTATAAGCGCGCGAGACCGGCAGCGACTTGCCCCTTGCTCTGAAACAGCTCATCTTCAAGCAGAAGGAGGGCACGCTGCGCATCGAGGACGTTGAAGAAATCCACCAGTCCTGCGTTGTAGCGATCACGTGCAAGCCATTCGGTACGTCGGGCCGCTTCCACAGCTTTTGCGAGATGCTCCATGCGGATTTGCTCTTTGGCGTAGGAGGTAAGGGCATCCTCAATCTCCTGCTGGGCAAGCAGGATGGTGGCGTTGTACGCCAACAGCGCCTCGTTGTACTTCTCCTGCTGCAAATCGATGTTCAGGCGCAGGGCATTGCCGCGGAAGATGTTCCACGAGATGCCCGGGCCGATGCCCCAGAACTGACTCCCTGCGTCGAAAAAATCATTCCCGGAGTTGATCGCTTCAAGTCCGATGGTGCCGAGAAGGCGCAGCTTGGGATAGAGTTCTGCAGTAGCAACCCCGATGCGTGCGCTCTGGGCTGCGAGCATGCGTTCCGCACGCCGGATATCGGGGCGGCGGCGCAGCGCTTCGGCTGGAATCCCCACTGCGACCTTAACGGGTGCTTCGGGGATGTTGCCCATGGAGGCCAACTCTTCACGCAATGCGCCCGGTGACTGCCCGAGAAGCACGGCGAGATTGTTCTCTGCCATGCGGATCGCTGCTTCGAGACGTGAGACCTGCGACCGGGTCTGCTCCAGGTTGCGTAGCGATTGTTGCAGGTTGAGCTCATCGATGAGCCCCGCCTGGAAGCGTGAATTGTTGAGATCGTAGGTTTTTTTCTGGGTG
Organism: Thermodesulfobacteriota bacterium; assembly: GCA_034189505.1. GTDB lineage: Bacteria > Desulfobacterota > Desulfuromonadia > Desulfuromonadales > Geoalkalibacteraceae > Geoalkalibacter_A. Next base: position 1,319 of record JAXHUR010000060.1, read on the forward strand.
GCGATGTTGTTCAGGGCTACCTTGAGGCGCTGCTGGTAGGTGCGCAGCTCGATGTAGTTCAGCGCCACTTCTGCAGTGAGGGTGGTCAGCACCCCGTGTAAATTCGCGCTGCTTGCTTCGATCTCTGCCTGAGCACTCTCTACCGAGCGCTGGATCCCTCCGAACAGATCGAGTTCCCAAGAGGAGTCGAGTCCGGCCATGTACCAGTCATCTTCCTTGCCGCCCACAGGGCTGCCGAGGTTTTCGCTGCTGCGCTGGCGCTGTATCTGCCCTTCAGCCTGGAGGGTGGGGAAGTAATCCGCCCGACTCAGGCCACGATTGATGCGGGCCTGCTGCAGGCGGGAGAATGCGGTTTTGAGCTCCAGGTTATCCTTGATGGCGCGCTGCTGCAACCTCTGCAGCAACGGATCTTCGAACACATTCCACCACGTTGCCAGATCACTTTCCTCAATAGCGGATGCTTCCAGCCCCTTCTCCATCGAAGCGTACCACTGCTCCTGCGCTGCGGGCTCTATGCGGGAATAATCGGGACCTACAGCGCAGGCGCTTAAGGCCAAGGCGACAAAGACAAGGCATAACCAGCGCACAGTCGCACCCTTCAAGGGGCGTTGGGTCATATCCTCTGTGTATATATCCATAATATCCCTGCCTTTTTATTTGGTAGACTGGTTGGCAAGTCGCTCACGGCGGCGCTGTTTCCAGGCTGAAGATTTGTCCCGCAGACTCTGGAAAAGGTAGTACAGCACCGGAATAATAAACAGGGCCGCGGTTGACGCCGCTATCATTCCCGAAAACACTACCACTCCGATATGGTTGCGGCTTGCCGCTCCGGCGCCCGTCGCCCAGACCAGGGGTGCAACCCCGAGGATGAAGGTGAGGGCGGTCATCAGCACCGCGCGGAAGCGCAACTTCGCCCCCTCAACCGCGGCATCGCGGGTGCGGACCCCCTCTTCCTTGCGGTCACGCGAAAACTCGACAATCAGAATCGCGTTTTTCGCTGCAAGTCCCACAAGGAGCACCATGCCGATCTGGGCGTAGATGGACATGGACAGCCCGGTGATCAGTAACCCGATCAGGGCGCCGCAGGTTGCTACGATAACCGAGAGGATAATACTCAGAGGCAGATTCCAGCTTTCATACTGCGCCACCAGGAACAGATATGCAAATATCAGCGCCAGGGTGAACAGATAGCCTACGGTGCCGCTTGCGGTCTGTTCCTGCAGCGACATGGTGGACCACTCAAACGAATATCCCGGCGGCAGATGCTCTGCGGCAAGATCTTTCATCGCCTCCATCGCCTGACCGGAAGAGTATCCAGGCGCGGCCTGACCGTTGATGGTGAGACTGGTGAACTGGTTGTAGCGATTGATACTCTTCGCGCCCAGAATGGTGGAAATATCCAGCAGGTTTTCAACCGGAATCTCCTTGCCGGCAATATTGCTCACATACAGGTCTTTGACGTCTTCCCGATTCTTGCGGAAGTTATCCTTGGCGCGCACCTTGACCTGATAGGTACGCCCGTAGAGGTTGAAGTCATTGACGTACTGGGAGCCCAGATGCTGATTCAGGGTCGAGAACAGGTTCGCAGCCGAGACACCGAGCTCCTCCATGCGGGTACGCTTCAGATCCAGCCACAGCTGCGGGGTATCCGCACTGTAGGTAGTGTATACCCTGGAAAGCGCTGGGTGCTGGTTGGCCGCTATCACCAGTCCCATGCCTACTGCAGCAAGTTCCTGCGGCGGCTGATCTTCCAGCGCCTGGAGGCGGAAGTCAAACCCGCCAGTCACCCCAAGCCCCTGAATGGGCGGGGGCACGAAGGCGCGGATGCTCGCCGTGGATATACTGTTGAGCTCCCGGCTCGCCTTCGCCACCAGGGCATCAATATGCAGATCCGGGCCGGTACGTTCATGCCAGGGGTCAAGGTCGACGATGACAAAACCCACGTTTTCCGCATGTCCGCTTAAGAGACTGTAACCATCCACCGAGATGATTTGCTCCACCCCTTCCATCTCCAGAAGACGGTTTGTCGCTTCGGTGGTGACTTCTATAGTGCGCTCGAGGGTTGCCCCTTCGGGCAGCTGCACATCGATGAAAAAGCCCCCTTTATCCTCCTGGGGCAGAAAGCTGGTGGGGATCCGCCCCGACAGATACCAGGCTCCACCTGCGATAATGAGGAATAAAATCACCCCGATTGCCGTTTTGCGGATCAGCCACGCCACAGTGGCAATATATATGTTGCGTGAGAAATCGAGATATTTGTTAAACCACGCCAGGGGCCCGCGTCTGTGCGGGTGCACGTTCTTGAGGATAACCCCGCACATCGCAGGACTCAGGGACAGAGCGCACAGTGCGGAAATCAAGACCGAGACACACAGGGTCACCCCGAACTGTTTGTAGAGCAATCCGGTGATGCCGGGCATGAAGGCGATGGGGACAAAGATCGCCAACAGCACCAGGGTGGTGGCGATAATCGGTCCGGTAACCTGCGACATCGCCTTGATGGTGGCCGGTTTAGGCTCCAGCCCTTCCTCTTCCATGATGCGATATACATTCTCCACCACCACGATGGCGTCATCCACCACCAGGCCGATGGCGAGGATGAGGGCAAACAGAGAAATGGTGTTGATATTGAACCCCAGAGCGGAAAGAGCCGCAAAGGTTCCGATAATGGACACCGGAATCGCCGCCGCCGGGATCAGGGTGGCGCGGATGTTCTGCAGAAACACAAAGATAACCAGCACCACGAGACCGAAGGTGAGAAGGAGGGTAAAGGAGATCTCCTTGATCGCCTCATTGACGTAGTTGGTGGTATCGTAGGGGATGATGTAGTCCACATCTTCCGGCATGTTCGGCTTTTGTTCCTTCAACACCGCGCGTACCCTCTCCATCGTCTCGAGAGCGTTGGCATCGGAGGCGCGGTACAGCGCCATGTTGATCGCCACGGAGTCGTCCAGATTCCCGCCTACGTTGTAGCTCTTGCTCCCGAGCTCCACGTCAGCAACATCCTTGACCCGGACCACACCACCCTGCGGGTTGGTGCGGATAATGATCTCCTTGAACTCATCCACCGAATCCAGCCGCCCTTTGGCGTTCAGGGTGTACTGCATCTGCTGCCCTTCCGTGCTCGGTGCCGTGCCCACCGAACCCAGAGTGGCCTGGATGTTCTGCTGGCGGATGGCATCAATCACCTCAGCCGGGCTCATTCCCAGGGAGGTCAACTTATCCGGATTCATCCAGATGCGCATACTGTATTCGTACTCGCCGAACACAAATACATCACTTACCCCGTCCACCCGCTGCAGAGTATCCTTGATGGTGCGGCTGATGTAGTTACTCAGAAACAGACGGTCGCGGGACCCTCCCGGAGAGATGAAACTGATCACCCCGAGCATATCGGAGGAGCGGCGGCGCACTTCGATCCCCTGGTCCAGCACTTCGGCCGGGAGCTGGGATTGGGCGAGTTGAAGACGGTTCTGCACGTTGACCTGGTCGATGTCCGGATTGGAATCCACATCGAAGGTGACTTCAAGGGAATAGCTTCCATCATTGGTGCTGGTCGAGGACATGTAGAGCATGTCCTCAACGCCGTTCATCTCCTGCTCAATGGGGGCGGCAATGGTATCCTTGACCACCTGGGCGCTTGCCCCGGGATACACTGTGCTCACGCGGATTACCGGCGGTGTGATGGAGGGGTACTCGGCTATCGGCAGGGATGTCATGGCAATCGCACCCGCGAGGGTGATAACGATCGCTATAACCATCGCCAGGCGCGGGCGCTCAATAAATATTTTAGAAAACATACTAGTTATCCTTATCTTCCTTGAGCTGAACCTCCACCTCGGCTCCCGGGGTCACTTTCTGAATCCCCTCGAAAACCACCTGCTCACCACGTTTGAGACCGGAAGTGACAAAGATCTGCTTACCGATGGTATCTCCGACGCTGATCTGGCGTTTTTCGATTTTGGAGTCCTTATCCACTACGAACACAAAGGCTCCGTCTCTGTCACGCTGCAGCGCCGCCTGGGGAATGGTCAGCTCCATGCGCGGTTCTGCCGGTCTGAGGGCAACATCCACATACTCTCCGGGGACCAGATGCCCTTTCGGATTGGGGAACTGTGCCCAGATCGCGATAGTGCCGGTGGAGGAATCCATCTTGTTATCCATGAACTCCACCCGCCCGGTGTGGGGATATTGGCTGCCACTGGTGGTGAAAATGCGGATTTTCAATCCGGGAGCCTTTTCCTGGTTGGCAGCGTCCTGTGCCGCCTGACGGATAATCTCTCCCTGGCGTTCATTGACCGAGAACAGAACGCGCACCGGATCAATACTCACCACTTCCGCCATAGAGCCGGAAGAGGGGCTGATGAGGTCGCCACGCTTGAAAAAGCTCTTGCCGATGCGTCCATCCAAAGGAGATTTGATTGTGGTATAGCCCAGATCAATTTCTGCGAGCGCCAGGCGTGCCTGCGTCTCGAGGACACGCGCCCGGGCGAGGTCATACGTTGCGGTTGCATCGTCCACATCGGTCTGAGGGATGCTGCCCGCGTCGGCGGAGCGCAGGCGTTTAAGCTTGGTGCGTGCCTTAAACAGATCCGCTTCTGCTGCCGCTACACTTGCTTCTGCTGCCGCCACCTGTGCTTTATACGGCGCCTGTTCAATTACATACAGCACCTGGCCTTTTTTAACCGTCGAACCTTCTGAGAAGTTAACCTGCTCCAGATAGCCGCTTACCCTGGCTTTAAGGTCGATGGATTCCACCGCCTCCACGTGGCCGATATATTTCTCCGGGATGTTCGCATCCCGCTCAGTCACCTTCATGGTGCCCACCACGGGTTTGGGTCCGTCGCCTCTCTGAGGCGCGGCATGGGTTATGCCCGACGTGATAAGCAACAGGGCTATCGTGGTGCCGATAAACTTAAATGAGGCAAGGGATTTCATGGTGGCGTGTTCCTCCTTGTATTGGCAGGGGAATAGTTGCAAAAACTTTATGGTTTGCGCTGTCAGTGCTTCGCAATATTTCGATGGGTTAAGTTGTCCGGATTCGCCAGACTGTGGCGGAAAAACTCAATGGTTTCCCGGTGCAGATTGGGCGGTCCCGGGGTGCCGAATATAACATGTTTGATCAGGCCGTATGTGCAGCTGTGTACGATCCACGCCGCACACCGGGGTTTCAGGGGGCGGATGGATGTATCCTTGATGCCGCGCTCCAGCGCTTCACGATAAGTGGATTGGAGGCGCTGCATCAGTTCTCTGGTGCCGGTCTGGAGCAGGGAGCTGTTCTGTTGCAACACATCCGCAGGGATATCGCGCAGCAGAATCTTCAATTCCTCCTGATGATCCGTGCAGAACTCCAAATGGCGTTCAATCAGATCAAGTATACCCTGTAGTCCGCTCGGAGCCGCCTTAAGGATATCCTGTGCATCCTTAAGGTAGGCTCCAGTGGTCTGCTGCAGCAGAGAGAGAAGAATCCCCTCCTTGCTCTTGAAGTGATAGAAAAGCGTACCCTGAGCCACACCTGCAAGAGTAGCTATTTCAGATGTAGGTGTACCATGATAGCCTTTTTCGGCAAAGAGCCGCTGCGCAGCCTGAAGTATGTCGCGCTTGCGGTGGGGCAGGGAATTCTGCATATAAATAAGTCCTGTATTTCTCTCCTGTGCCCATTCGGTTGAGCAGTCAGTCAGTTTTTATTTCAATATCATTCTGATGTCAAGCAAGAGTTGATGGCGTCACGAAAATTCCGCCCTCCGGCGCGCCCCGCGGCCTGACCACGGTTCTGCCACAGAGAATGACCAGTTCGTAGACCTCGAAGATGGCGAGAAAGGCAAATCGCCAAGATTGCTAAGTTACTGTTTTCAAAAGGGGAAACGTCTTCCATATTCGTAATTTAAACGGTTTTTTGGTAAAAGACACGGGGGGGGGCTGTGCAGGGCATCCAGGACCCCATACAGGGCCGCTCCGGAACCGAGAAGGGCAGATCTGAAAGACGCAGCGAATAAGGCGAATTTTCAAAAAATGGTCCTATTCTTGGCCGGTTTGGATTTTTTTGTCCTCCGGGTGTGCGCCGATGGTTGACGCGGCACTCAGGGCAGGCAAGTTTATCGAATATCCAGGGACGAACGGGAGTGCTTGCAATCGCCCGATAAAAAAGCGAGGATATAGAAATAATGTCCTTATCTCGTCAGGTGGCTGGAGTTTATGGTTTTTTTCAGAGGCATCCGTAATAAGTTCATTGCCATCTACCTCCTGTTCGGGCTGATTCCGCTCCTGGTTATCAGCTACCTGTCCTTTCAGTCGGCGTCGGCGTCGCTCGAACGTCATTCCACCCGCCAGCTTTCCAACCTCGCGCACAAGACCGCAAGCCAGGCCCGGCAGCGCTATCGCGAAGTCCTCAAGGATATCGACCTGCTGGCCGGATTCCCTTTCATCCAGCTCGCTTTTCTGCAGTTCAGTTTCGGTCAGCGTCTGGAGACGGTGAGCCTCAAACTCAAGCGTTATCAGAGCCAGAATGACTTTTATTCGCGCATTAGCCTGATCTCTCCCAACGGAGACCTGATCCTGACGGTCCCTACCCCGGGGCACGGAGACCTGGAGGGCGGCGAAGGGCGGCTTCTGCGAACGGCTAACCTGACCAGCGATTCAATTTCCGGCGTGATCGAGAATCACTCGGAAGGGCCTGTGATGGTCTTCAGCAGGCCGGTCTACGATTTCGAAAACCCGCTGGAGGCGGTCGGGCTGCTCGCCTTTTATATTCGGCTCGAGAGTTTGACCCGGTTCGTCGATGAACTGGATGAAAACTCGGACGCCATCGGGTTTATCTTCGACCACGGGCAGGATCGTTTTCTGCAGCAGCGGCGACTACCCTTCGACCCGAGCCCGCTGCTCCCGGCAGTGCCTGGTGAAGAGCTGGTCGTGGCGGAGCGCGAAGGACACCGATTATTTCTCGCGGGGATCCCGGAGCTGAACTGGACCGTGGGACTGACCCTGCCCGAAAGCATGCTCTTCGGCGATATCGAACGACTCAGGCAGCACAACCTGTCTTTCGCGCTGACCATCGCCGTGCTGGCGTTGCTCACCACTCTCTTTTTCGTGCGGCGCATTACTGATCCTATCCGGCGTCTGATCCGTGGAGCCCAGGAGTTCAGCGAGGGCAACCTCGACCACCGCATCGAAATCCAGGGCGAGGGAGAGATGCGGCGCGTGGGCGAGGAGTTCAACGCCATGGCCCAGAAGCTCGAAGCGCGCGAGAAGCAGATGCGCACCGTTGACCGGCTCGCTTCCCTCGGTATTCTCGCCGCCGGCGTGGCGCACGAGGTTCGCAACCCCCTGGCAGGCATGAAGAGCTGCGCCCAGCTTATGCAGCGCAAGGCGATCTCCGGCGAGGTGTCGCTGCTCGCGGCCGGCATCAACGAAGAGATCCTGCGCCTTGACGACATTGTGCGGCAGCTGCTCGAATTCGCCCGTCCCGGGGGCGCGGCCCGCGCACCGGTCGACTTGGCTCGGGTTGTCGAGCGGGCTCTGGAGATGACCCAGAACGTTCTTGAGAAAGAGGGGATCAGCATCCTGCGGGAAATTTCCCCCGTGCCCGCGGTTTTTGTCGATGCGGGGCAGGTGCAGCAGATTCTGCTCAACCTGATCCTCAACGCCGCCCAGGCCATGGAGGGGGGGGGACGGTTGCGTCTGGCCCTGAAGGAAAGGGACGAGGACGTGGTCGTGACCGTCGCCGATACCGGGTGCGGCATTGAACCGGAGCACCAAGCGCGTATCTTCGATCCTTTTTTTACCCTGCGCCCCGCCGGTACCGGTCTCGGTCTGTCGGTGGCTCATTCGCTCATGGAGGAAAACGGGATTCAGTGGCAGATTGAAAGTCAGCCCGGAGAAGGAACCTCCTTTCGCCTCATTTTTTCCGTTGCAGCCCCGGAAGGGGAGTAAATCATGGCTGATATCCTGATTGTCGATGACGAGAAGATTCTCGCATCTTCTCTGAAGATGCTTTTCTCTGACGAGGGACACGTTGCCAGTGCGGTGCACAGCCGTGCCGCCGTCCTCGAACAGCTGGAAAAGCTGTCCCCGGACGTCATCCTGCTCGATCTGCGACTGCCCGACGGCAGCGGCATGGAGGTGCTGCGCACCATCCGGAGCGTTCTGCCCGAGGCGCTGGTGATCATGATGACCGCTTTCGGGGATACGGCCTTGGTGGTCGAGGCGATCAAGCTCGGGGCTTTCGATTACATCGGCAAGCCCTTCGAGTTGCAGGAGATTCTTCTTCTGGTGGAAAAAGCTCTCGCACAGCAGAAACTGCGCGATGAGGTCACTTTTCTACGCAGCCGCCAGCATGGAACGGAGCTGGCGGAGATGGTCGGCAACTGCGAGGCAATGAGCGAGGTATGCGAACGCATCCGCCTGGTCGCGGGAGCGGGAGACAGTGCCGTGCTGGTCACCGGGGAAAGCGGGACCGGCAAGGAACTGGTGGCGAGCGCCCTGCATAAGCTCAGTGACCGGCGGCGCCAGGCTTTCGTCGAGGTCAACTGCGCCGCGATCCCCGAGAATCTGCTGGAGAGCGAACTGTTCGGCTTCGAAAAGGGCGCCTTCACCGACGCGCAGAGTCGCAAAAAGGGGCTGTTCGAACTGGCGCAGGACGGAACGATCTTTCTCGACGAGATCGGCGAGATGCCCCTTCACCTGCAGGCCAAGCTGCTGCGTTTTCTCGAGAAGCACTCTTTCCGCCGGCTCGGCGGGACCAGCGACATCACCATCAATGCGCGCATCGTCGCAGCCACCAACCGCGACCTGCGCGAGCGGGTGCAGCAGGGTGCTTTCCGTGAAGATCTCTTTTACCGCCTCAACGTGATTCCCATTCACCTGCCCCCCCTGCGTGAGCGCGACGATGACATCCTGCTGCTGGCCCGGCATTTTCTCGATCTCTTCAGCCGCCGCCTGGGCCGCCCGGCCAAGCGCCTTTCCTCCGAGGTGGAGGCGGCCTTCGGAGCGTACGCATGGCCGGGCAACATCCGGGAACTCAAGAACATCATCGAGCGACTGGTCATCCTTTCTCCCGGGGAGGTCATCAAAATCGCCATGCTGCCTCTGGAAATCCAGGGAGGGCAGAGGGTGGGGGCCCGGACAGGAGGAACCCCGGGGCCGGGTTTCGATCTTGAGCGGCATCTGCTGGGCATCGAGCTTGGTCTGGTGGAGCAGGCGCTGGCGCAGGCGGGAGGCCGCAGGACGTTAGCCGCTGAGCGCCTTGGGCTCAGCCGCCATGCTCTTAAGCGTCGGATGTACAAGCTCGGCCTGATGACGGAAGCCGATCATGAGTAGGACAGGGATTGTGTTCTGCCTCTCTTTGCTGTTGCTGGTTCCCGGACCGGTTCTGGCGGCGGAACCGTTTCCCAGCGTGGCGATGTTCGAATGGCAGCGCGACGGGGCTGTGGAAAACGGTTTCCGCGAAGGGGTGCAGCGCAGGTATCCCGAGGCCCGGTTTTATGTCTACAGCGCCGCTGAAGACCCGGAGCTGCTGCAGCGCTTTCTCGATGAAGCCGCCACTCGCGACCACGACCTCTACTACGTCGCCGGCACCGCCGCCGCCCGGCGGGTCCTGGCAGCGGAGAAGAAAAAACCGGTCGTCTTCACCATGGTCCAGGCACCGGTGGAGGAGGGGCTCATCGCGAGTTGGGAGACTTCTGAAAACAATGCCACCGGCATCAGCAACCGCGTGCCGATCCTCAACCAGCTCAAGGCGCTGCGCCGCATTTCCTCCTTCAGGACCCTCGGCGTCCTGTACAATCCGACCAACCCCGATTCGCGGCAGCAACTTCTGGAACTGGAGCGCCTGCAGCCATTTCTCGATTACGAGGTCCTGCGCCTGCCGGTAACGGCTGCCCCGCAGGTCCGCGATCTCCGTTTTTCCGGGCCGCTGGCTCCAGAAGCGGTCTACCTGACGCACGACCCCCTCATCGAACGACTCGGCCACAGCGTCCTCGAACGGATCAACGGGGCAAACCTGCCGAGCCTCGCCGCCGACATGTCCCTGGTCACCCGCAGGGGCGCCCTGCTGGGGCTGGTGCCCGACGAATACCGCATCGGGCGGCTGGCCGCACTGAGCGCGGTGAAAATCTTCGAAGGCTCGTCTCCCACAGCGATCCCCAGCAGCGCCCTCGATTTTTTCATGGTTGCGCTCAACATGCACACCGTCCGTGAAATCGACGTGCAGGTGCCCTTTTCCCTGCTGGTGATCGCCGATACGATCGTGCGCTGAACATTCCCGCTCAATTTAATTTTACCTGCGAGCGCGTTCCGCTCTCTTCCGGGCGTTTTCCGCTCGCCTTCTTTTTGTATTGAAAAACAACAATCTCACGATTCCGGCCACTTGCAGTCATGGCATCGTCATTGCTGTAAATACAGTTGCAGAACACTTTTTCATTCCCTGAAGGAGGAGAACATGCTGAAAATGCGACCCCCGAAAGTGTTGGCCATCGCCTTGGCCGCGACGCTGCTGCTCGCGGTTCAAACACCGGCTCAGGCCGGAAAGTCCCTCATCATCGCCACCGCTACCACCGGTGGAACCTACTACCCGGTCGGGGTCGCCATCGGCACCCTGGTAAGCATCAAGCTGGCCAAGAGCGACCAGATCACCGCCACTGCCATAAACTCGGCCGGTTCCGGCGAGAACGTGCAGATGCTCAAGAACAACGAGTGCGACATGGCTATTCTTCAGGGCCTGTTCGGCGCTCAGGCATATCATGGCCGGGGCAAGTACGAAGGCACTCCGATGAAGAAAATGGCCGGCATCACCATGCTGTGGCAGAACGTGGAGCACTTTGCCCTGCTCAGTAAATACGCCGACAGCGGCACCATCATGGACCTCAAGGATCTCGACGAAAAGTTCTCCATCGGCAAGCGAGGCAGCGGCACCGAGGGTTCGGGCCGCGTGATTCTCGGCTCCCTGGGCATTGAGCCGGGCAAGGACTTCACCACTGAATATCTCGGCTACAACCCCTCGGTGGACGCTATGCAGGACGGGCGTATCGCCGGCGCCAACATTCCGGCCGGGGTTCCCGTTTCCGCCATCACTCAGATGTACGCCATGCTCGGCAACAAAGCCACTGTCCTCGATTTTACTGACGAACACCTTGCCACCGTCAACGGCGATGTGGAGCTGTGGACCCGCTACGTGATCAAGCCCGATACCTATCCGGGTCAGAAGAAGCCGATCAACACCATCGCCCAACCCAATCTTCTGGTGGCCTCCACTGATCTCGACGAGGAGACAGTCTACAAGATCACCAAGACGATCTACGAGAACCTGCCGTTCCTGAACAACATCCATTCCGCCACCAAGGCCATGGCGCTTGAAAAAGCCATCGGCGGTATGCCCATGCCGCTGCACCCCGGCGCGGTCAGATACTACCAGGAAGCAGGCGTCAAGATCCCCGAAAAGCTGATGCCTAAGTAAGGCATTTTCGTAAGGCTCTCCGGGAGGTCGCAACTCAGGCGATCTCTCGGAATGATTTCACTTTCTGAGACGTGGTAGGTTGAATCTATGACGGAAGAGAAGGGAACGCAGCCGCCGGTTGCCGAAAAGCTCGAAGCCGATCAGGGCGAAGCCCTGGCCGTGCAGCGCAAACTCACGGCTTTTCCCGGCAAGTTTGTTTTCGTGGTTGGCATCCTCATGTCGCTGGTGCACATCTGGTTCAATACCTTCGGCGTGATCGCCGAAATCCAGCGCAACGCCGTGCACTACGCCTTTGTGCTGGTCCTCGGCTTCGTTTTGTTCCCCCTGTCGAAGAAAAAGCCGGACCAGACCCTGCCCATCGACTTCATCCTCGCTTTCCTCGGCATGGCGGCGGGGTTCTACATGATCTTCTTCGAGGACGCTCTGCACGCGCGCAACGAGGTGCCGATTCTGCCCGACCTGATTTTTGCCGGGCTCGCGATCGTCCTGCTCCTTGAATTGACGCGGCGCTGCACCGGCTATCTGATCCCGGCGCTGGCGATCTTCTTTCTGTCATACGTAACTTTCCTCGGCCAGCACTTCTCGGGTCTGCTGCAGTTCCGCGGGGTGACCGTCGAGCGGATCCTCTACCGCATGTATTTCGCTCCGGACGGTATTTTCGGAACCATTGCCACCATCAGCTCCACCTATGTCTTTCTCTTTATCCTGTTCGGTGCCTTCCTGCTCAAATCGGGCGCCGGAGACTTCATCCTCAAGCTCGCCATGTCCATCATGGGACGCACCATCGGCGGTCCCGCCAAGATGGCGGTGGTGGCGAGCGGGTTCATGGGGAGCATCTCGGGCAGCGCGGTGGCTAATACCGTCGGTACCGGCTCGCTGACCATCCCGCTGATGAAGAGCACCGGCTTCCGCCCCCATTTCGCGGGCGGGGTCGAGGCGGCGGCTTCCACGGGCGGCCAGTTGATGCCCCCGATTATGGGCGCCGGCGCTTTCATCATGGCCGAGTGGACGCAGATCCCCTACCTCAAGATTATCGGCGTCGCCACCATCCCGGCCATCATGTACTTTGCCTCCGTTATTTTCTTCATCCATCTGCGGGCCCGGCGACGCGGTCTCGAAGTGCCAGACAAGGCGGATATCCCACGGATCGGTGAGGTCCTGCGCGAGGGCTGGCATTTTCTGATCCCCATCGGAATGCTCATCTGGCTGCTGATGTACGGCTTTACCCCGACCTTTTCGGCCGCTATATCGACGGCGACCGTGGTGGCGGCCAGCTGGCTCAACAAAAAGACCCGGATGGGGCTGCGCGATATTGCCGACGCCCTTTACCTCGGTGCCAAGAATATGATCTCCACCGGCGTGGTGCTGCTCTGTTCGGGGATCCTCGTCGGCGTGGTGCTGCTGACCGGCATGGGGACGACCTTCTCGATCATCGCCATGGACCTCTCGGGCGGATACCTGTTCGTGATGATCATCCTGGTGGCCCTGGCATCCCTCATCCTGGGGATGGGGCTGCCGGTGACCGCCAGCTATATCGTGCTCGCCGTGCTGATGGCCCCCGCCATGCAGTTCATGGGCGTAAGCCTGCTGGCGGCGCACATGCTGATCTTCTGGTACAGCCAGGACGCCAACGTCACGCCCCCGGTATGTCTGGCAGCCTATACCGCCGCGGGTATCGCCGGGAGCAAGCCGCTCAGAACCGGGCTCGAGGCATGGAAGCTGGCCAAGGGGCTGTACCTGATCCCGCTGCTCTTCTGCTATACGCCGATCCTGTTCGAGGGGCCCTTATGGCTGGTGGCTGAAGCGGTCGCGTCGGGCATGATTGGTCTGTTTTCCTTTGCCATCATGAGCGAAGGGTTTTTCTTCCGTCTCGTCCGTATGCCCTTGCGTTTCATTTACGGTGGGGTGACGGTGTTGATGTTCTGGCCCGGATATCAGACCAATGCCGTGGGCTTTGCCATCTTTGTCGTTCTGATGCTGATTCAGATGCTGGTCGCCCGCAAAACGCAGGCAACGCCGAGCGCTGCGTAACCTGAGAAGCTGCAGAGGCCGCGCCGGGTAAACCCCCATGCCAAACGGCAAAACAGAGACGGGCGGCCCAAGCGGGGCAGGTGACTCCGCGGTTTATTCATCTGTATTACTGTAAGGGACTGAAAATGACCATAAACATTGATTTTACCGGCGTATTTCCGATCCTTGCCACCCCTTTCGACAAGAGCGAGGACCTCAACCTGGAGGACCTGGACCGTATGGTGCGCTTCATGGCGGAGACGGGGGTCGACGGGGTGACCATACTCGGCGTGCTCGGTGAAGCGCACCGTCTCACGGACAGGGAGCGCGAAACCGCCATCCGCACCGCCGTGGCGGCGGCGGGATCGATGCCGGTGGTGGTCGGCGCCAGTCACCGCGGAACCCGGGCCGCTCTGGAGCTGAGTGTAATGGCCAGCGAGCTGGGAGCGGGCGCGGTCATGATCACTCCCCACGCGGAACCGGCGATGACGGAGGCCCGAATTTTCGAACACTACGCCTGCGTCGCCGACGGGTGCGGCCTGCCCATTGTGGTGCAGGATCATCCAGCCTCCACGGGAGTGCAGATGCCGGTTCCGCTGCTCTTGAAACTGGCGGCGGAGATTCAAAGTGTCGCCTGCTTCAAGGAGGAGGCGGTGCCTACCGCGCCGAAGATCAGGGCTTTAAAAGCAGGTCTTGGGCGCCCGGTATCGATCCTCACCGGCCTCGGCGGCTTGTATGGTCTGTTCGATCTCGAAGCGGGCAGCGACGGTTTCATGACGGGATTCGCTTTCCCGGAAGTGCTGCAGGCGATGGTCGCTGCTGCTCGCGCCGGAGAGGCGGAGGAAGTGGCGCGGATTTACCAGCGATTCCTGCCGCTGATCGTCTTCGAGCAGCAACCGGGAGTGGCGGTGCGTAAAGACCTGCTGCGCCGTCGGGGGCTTCTTTCCAGCCCAGCGGTACGCCATCCCGGCGGGGGCCTGCCGCCGGGCGCGGCATCAGATCTCGAGAGCATCGTCGCGCGGGTACTGCCGGGAGTCGATCTCACCCGCACGCTTGAAGTTGCCGCTCTTTGTTGATATTCAGGGGCGTCGCTCCTTGCACGGTGCTGATGTCTCGACCTTGAACTTCATTTCCTAAGGGCATCCATGCAGACGGACCCGGGGTTCCTATTCGCCTTTCTCATCGCTATGGGCGGCATGCTCTGGCTCGCTGTCGCAGGTTCCGGCCGGGTCAACAGCGGGGCCGATTTCTCCCTGGCCGGCCGTCGCGCAGGACCGTGGAAAGTTTCCGGGGCGATCATGGGTACCCTGGTGGGCGGCGCATCCACCGTAGGTACCGCGCAGCTCGCTTTTCTGTTCGGGCTTTCCGCCTGGTGGTTCACTCTCGGCGCCGGACTTGCCTGCCTCTTCCTGGGCCTTTTTCTGGCTGTGCCCCTGCGTCGCAGCGAAGTTGAGACCATTCCCCAGTTCATTTCCCGCTACCACGGGGAGCGGATGCGCAAAGCGGCGAGTCTCTTTTCGGCTTTCGGCATGTTCATCCACATTGTGGCCCAGCTGCTCGCCGGCGGGGCGATCCTCTCTTCCCTGTTCGGGCTCTCGCTCAAACAGGGTGCACTGGGCGCTACGGTCATCGTTGCCCTGGTGACCTGGCGCGGCGGCATGCCGGGGGCGGGAACGCTGGGACTGGTCAAGCTCTTTTTCCTTTACCTGATCATGGTGGGTGCCGGGATGGCCGCTTTTGACCTGAGCGGCGGCTGGTCCGGCCTGCGCCAGGATTTTCCTGAATTTCCCTGGTTCAGCCTGTTCGGCTATGGAAGGGCGGAAGGGCTTTCCGACTTGGTATCGATGCTGGTCGGGGTCGTCTCGACGCAGACCTACCTGCAGGCGGTTTTCTCCGCCCGCGATGTGCGCGCCGGGCGGCGCGGGGCGTTGATCTGCGCCGTCCTGATCCCGCCTCTGGGCCTGTTCGGCATTGCCATCGGCCTTTTCATGCGCCAGAGCGCGCCCGGTCTCGACAGCGCGCGGGCGCTGCCGCAGTTTCTGCTTGAACACATGTCGCCAACCTTTGCCGGTCTCGGCTTCGCCGCACTGCTGATTGCTGTAGTGGGAACCGCATCGGGCCTCACGCTCGGGGTCGGGACCACCCTGAAAAGCGATCTTTTCGCACGTGTCGGCGACCAGCGCTCGGACCTACGCTTCGCCCGGGTACTGACCTTGGTCACTATCGTGCTGGCGCTAACGCTGGTGCTGTTCAATCTGGGATCGGCAATCATGGCATGGAGCTTCCTCTCCATGGGCCTGCGCGGTGCCACTCTGTGTCTGCCCCTCCTTGCTGCGGTGTTTCTGGGTGATCGGACCTCCCCCCTCGGCGGTGGGCTGTCCATCCTGTTTGCCCCTTTGGCGGTGGTCGCCGTCGGACTGTCCGATTTTACGCAGGCTCCGCCTCTCTTTGTCGGCCTGGGGGTGTCGGTGTGCGCGTTTGGCGCTGGTTTTCTGTGTGACCGCTTTCGTTCCGCTGGTCTTAATCGATAGCGCGGAGGGTCTTTTCCCTTTAACAGGCCGTTGAAAAACTAACCGGGAGCTGGCCTTTACGCTCCCGAGAGCGATTTTTCGATCTTTGACAACCTGTGTTTTTCGTTGGTTCCGGGCAGAATCCCTTCGTTTTGGTGCTTGTTGGCGCCGTTTTTTGGAATCAACAGGCGGATTTGTCCCTTTTTCAGCCTGTCTGTGGTGGCCAATAATTTCCGCAGTCCTTCGACGAAGATCGGAACATCATAACCCTTGTCACCGCCGATCGTTATCCGGTTTGTCCTGGCAGGTTTTCGACCATCTCCAGAGCCGCTTCCCCAACGTCGGGTTGATGCGACGGTCGATCTTGTACACGTCCTCGTGCCAGGTCTCCTTGTGCATGGTGGCGTGGGGAACGTAGAACTTCTCGGCGAAGTCGACGAAGGTGAGGTCGTTGTGCTTCTGCGCCCGCTCGTCGCCCGGGTCGATGTCGCGGGCGAGCAGGGCCTTGTGCTCGCTGACCCGCTGGCGGGCGTCCTGGAGGGAAACATGTGGGAACTCCCCCAAAGTCATGCACCGTTTTCGCCCGAAATGACGATATCGATGCTGGAAAAACTTCCGTCCTGCCTTGCTGACCCGCAGGTGCAGGCCAATGCACTCAGAGTCGGTGTACTCTGTTTCTCTGCTCCGGCTCTCGGGATCATGGGCGGGTAGGGACTCGATGCCGCGCTTGGAAAATGGAAATCGACGGGATTGTGGGCGAGTGTTGTTTTGCATGTCGAGTGTTGTTTTGCATGTCGTGTCCTCCTTTTCTTCGGTCAATCTTTTCTGCTTTTTTTCTGTCCAGAGTCTTAGGAATCCGGTGCGCTACTGAAAGAGTCCCAGCGGCGACAATATAATGTTTCTTTTTCGGCTTAAACTCCGGCCCCCCTCCGGTCCGGATCTCAGATTTTAAAAATGTGCTCGGATACCCCGGGATTCCCGGACCGGCAGTTATAGAAATCAGCTTTTTTTGGAAAAGTCGGTTCGGGAAACCCGGGAAGTCCGGGTCAAGTTTTCTCTACCGCCACCGTGTAGACGCCCAGCTCGTGGTAGGCCAGAATGTTCGCCTGCCACAGCTCGAAGAGTTCCCGACCGTCGGGGTCGACGCTGATTCACACATGATGGAAACCGCCTCCCTCGGGGCAATAGGTCGGATCACGAAAGGTGAGAGTCGCGCCGGTCTTCTTCGGGGTTCTTGCCTTTTCCATCTGTTCTTCGAGAATCCGGATCAGTCCTGGCGAGAGGGGAAACGGGCGCGATGTTTTGTCGATGTGCATGGCGAAAACTGCTTATCTCCGGGGAGGGCCGATTCAAAGGATCAACTGATGGAGGTCGAAGGCGCGGCCACCGCACGAGACTTCTCTCCAGGGTCCGCCCCTGTCCCTTCCCTTCCTGGACAGCCTCCTAGCCCGCGAGAAATCGGTTGAAATTCAACAAGAAAAGAATGTTCGACCGTTTGGCCACCGGTTCGCCCGGAGGCGACGCCGAGAAGCCAATTGAAACAAGGAATCTCGCACGCGGACCGGAGATGGACCGGAGGCACCAATGAAAAAGCCCCACCCTCCAACCGGAGAGTGGGGCAAATCTTTTGAAAAATAAAGAGAAAGATATGGTCGGGGCGAGAGGATTCGAACCTCCGACCCCCTGCTCCCGAAGCAGGTGCGCTACCAGACTGCGCTACGCCCCGACATTGATCCGTCAGCTTAACGCGGCTGGTAGAAATAGCATGATTGATCTGGAAAAGCAAGCGTTTTCCCGGGCGAAAAAGCACAGAATTACGGCTCTGATTGCTGAGGTACCGTCTCTTGAAGACTCTGTCCGGGGGGCAGTCTCAGCAGCAGCACTTCCACCGTGGTTCCGGCGGCGATGGCGGGGCTCTCAGCGGGAACGGGCAGCAGGGCCTGAGCGCCCTGCAGGCTGCGATTCTGTCCCGAACTCTGCCGTGACGACGGGTTGAAATGATAGCTGCCTTGATCTTCGTGCAGGGTCCCCCATAAAAATCGCTGGCGTTTCTCTCCGCCGTCAATGGCGGTGCTGAGGGTGACTTTAAGACGGGGGGGGAGTGGGTCCCGGAATCCAGCCATGCGGCGCAGGGCGGGACGCACGAAGAGTTCGAAGGTGGAGGCCGATGAGGCCGGGTTGCCGGGCAGGCCGAAGACCGCTGTTTTGCCGGCGGTGCCGAACAGGACCGGTTTGCCGGGTTTGATTTTAACTTTCCAGAAGATTGGGGAAAAGCCGTGCTGCCCCAGGGCGTCCTGCACCAGGTCGCGGTCGCCGACTGAGACGCCGCCGGTAGTGATCAGCACGTCGAGCCGCAGCCCGGCGGCGATTTTGTCGCCGAGATCGCGTTGCTCATCCCGGGCAATCCCCAGCGGCAGAACATGGCAGCCCTCCTCGCGCAGCCGAGCGGCGAGCAGATAGGTGTTGGAATTAATGATCTGGCCCGGTCCCGGCGGTGCCCCGAGTTCGACCAGCTCATCGCCGGTGGCCAACAGGGCAACACGTGGGCGGGGATAAACCTGAACGGTCGATATGCCGGCAGTGGCGAGAAGGGCGATTTCTCCGGCATAGAGGGGAGTTCCGGGTGAAAGGAGGGGTTCTCCCTCCTCGAATTCCTCGCCCCTGCGGCGGATATGCTGTCCCGGCCCGGGAGTTTTGCTTAAGTGAATACGGTCATCTTCGACCTCGGCCTCTTCCATCGGCACCACCGTATCGCAGCCTGCGGGAATGGGGGCACCGGTCATGATGCGCACCGCCTCTCCCTCGGAAATCGCCTGGGTAAAAGGGCGACCGGCGGGAACAAACCCCACCACCCGCAGCTCACTGCCCGCCGTCAGGCCCGTCCCCTTCAGGGCGAATCCGTCCATGGCTGAATTGTCGACCGGGGGCATGGCCCAGCGGGCGCGAACCGGCGCCGCAAGAACGCGACCCAGAGCGTTTTCTATGGTTTCCTCCACGGGGGGGAGGACTTTAACGGTGTCGATGACTCGGTGAATGGCCTCATCGTAGGTGATCATGGCGTGGTCTCCCGCTGTTCTGCCAGGGATTGCTGTGAAATGGCGTATTCCTTATTCAACTGAAATTATGGCCTGTTCCTGTTGTTTTCTGGATGTTGGCCATGGAAAAGATACGGCAATTCGAGTATAGTCGGGCGGGAAACAGCCCGCAATAAATCCCTGCGGTTTTGTGTGTTCTGCCTGTGCATCGCCTGAAGTGTGCAGGCGGCATCTTAAACCCGGATTATTCATGAAAACTTCTGCTGCAACCGCCAATTGCCCGCCATCTCAAGCCGTGCTCGCTCTTTGCGCTTCGACGTACTGTGAGTACGTCTGCAGGGCAAATCCCTGTGCCAGGC
>JAXHUR010000061.1:0-15916 GCA_034189505.1 Thermodesulfobacteriota bacterium
CCCGCCATCTCAAGCCGTGCTCGCTCCTTGCGCTTCGACGTACTGTGAGTACGTCTGCAGGGCAACTCCCTGTGCCAGGCCTGATCTGACAGACACTTGCCGGTTTCGCGACAAAGCTTCATGAATAACCCGGGTTAAGCCCGGTTGAAATCTCGGAAGAGGGGAACCATGGTCATCATGCTTCTGGCGGTTGTCGTCTTCGTCGTCGCCTACATCCTGATCATCTCCGAAAAGTTCCCTCCCTCCGTCATCGCCATCCTCGGCGGGGTCATCATGATCGTCTTTCCGATCATGACCCAGGAAAACGCCATTCGCTATATCGACTTCAACACCATCGGCCTGCTCTGCGGCATGATGATCATCGTTGCCGTGATGCGCCGCACCGGGGTGTTCGAATACCTGGCTATCCGCACCATCAAGGCGGTCGGCGCCATTCCCTGGCGCATACTGGTTGCCCTGTCGATCCTGACCGCGGGCATGTCCGCAATGCTCGACAACGTAACCACGGTGCTCATCATCGTTCCGGTGACCTTCGCCATTACCGATGCCCTGCGACTGCGGCCGACGCCGTTTCTCATCGCCGAAATCCTGTTCGCCAACATTGGCGGCACAGCCACCCTCATCGGCGACCCGCCCAACATTCTGATCGGCAACAGCGCGCAGATCGGCTTTCTCGATTTCATCTTCCACAACACTCCCGTCGTAGCTGCCTGCGGCCTGTTCGTGCTTTTGGTGCTGCGGCTTCTCTATGGCAGGGAGCTTGGGCAGCGCCGGGATGCTGAAGACATTCTCGCCGGTTTCGACGAAACCAAGGTGCTCGGCGACCGCCGTTTCCTGAGCAAGTCTCTGGGTGTCTTCGTTCTGGTCCTGGTCGGCTTTGCCACCCATGAGATCACCCATGTGGGTCTGGCCACCATTTCTCTGGGCGGTGGGTTCGTTCTGCTGCTTATTACCGGAGTCAGGATCGAGGACATTCTTAAGGAGGTGGAATGGGCGACTCTGTTTTTCTTCATCGGGCTGTTCATTCTTGTCGGCGGCCTCGAGGTGACGGGGGTGATCAGTCTCCTCTCGCGCCAGCTTCTTGAGGTTGTCGAGGGCGAGGCGGCCATGACCATGGCGGTGCTGTGGATCTCGGCCATCGCTTCACCCATCGTCGACAACGTGCCCTTTACCGCCTCGATGATTCCCATTGTCAAGACCGTCGGCGAGATTTCGGGAATCGCCCTCGAGCCCCTGTGGTGGGCCCTTTCCCTGGGGGCATGCCTGGGAGGAAACGGCACCATCGTCGGCGCCTCGGCCAATATCGTCGTCGCCAGCTACGCTCGCAGAAACGACTGCCCCCTGGGATTCGTCGCCTTTCTCAAGGTCGGCCTGCCGATCATGCTCGGCACGGTGGTTATCGCGGCTTTTTATCTGTACCTGGTGCATCTGGTGAGCTGGTAGGCAATATTCGCCAGGTTCTCACCGGGCTGCCTGCCGACAACGCGCTGCTGTGGAGTTCGCGCGGGACCGGCAAATTCTCGCTGGTCAAGGCGCTGCTCAATGAATTCGCACCCGAGAGGCTGCGGGTGATTCAGGTCGAGAAGGAAAACCTGATCTACCTTTCGGAGATTTTAGCGGCGGTGGAGGACGAGCCTTGCCGTTTTATCCTGCTCTGCGACGATCTGACCTCCGAGGTCGGCAAGCTGTCCTGCAAGAGGCTCAAAAGCGCTCCTGACGGCTCGGTTTATTCTGCGCCGGAAAACGCGCTGATCTGTGTCACCTCCAACCGCCGCTCCCTGCTGACCTGATACTTTTTTATTCCAACAGATGCGGCGCGACTTTCTTTTTCGCACCATGTCTTGACAAATGGCTTTTTATTGGAGACAATTTTCGAGGCATGGAGGTGTTCTGATGAGTGTCGCCGAAATTATCGATTATCCGCAATCACTTTCCGACTGGGTCACCACGGCGCGCTCCGGTGTTCCCCGGCGTGTGCTGGATGAGCTGGCCGGTCTGCTCGGGGTCAAGGTAGCCGATCTGGCGCCGCAGCTGCATGTTTCTGCAAGAACCCTGAATCGGTACGGTGCAGATCAGCTGCTGTCGGCTGACCTCTCGGAGCGCATCCTGATTATTCTGCGCACCTATGAACGCGCCCGCGAGGTGTTTGGAGCTCCGGCCAAGGCTTCTGCCTGGCTGAACCGCCCGAATCGGGTTTTGGGGGGACAGACCCCGCTCGATCTGCTTGATACGATCTTCGGGGCCGAACAGGTCATGAATCTGCTGGGCCGCATTGAGCAAGGTGTTTATAGCTGATGCGCGTCTATCGCATCGCGCAGGCTGAATTTGGCGGGGATCTTTCGGGGGAGGGGGCACGCCTTTACGGTGGACGATGGAACCCGCCGGGGCGGGCGATGCTTTACACAGCCAATTCGACGGCGCTGGCTGCTCTGGAGATTCTGGTGGGGTTTGACTGGGATCTTGCGCCGACCCTTTCCCTGGTCGAACTCGAGGTGCCTGATCTGCCGGTTGAGGTTATCGCAGTGGAGAATCTTTCGGACGATTGGTATCGCCCGGGAAACCCTTCGCTCCGCAGGATCGGGGCGCAGTGGCTGGAAGGTAAAAAGACTCTCGCGCTCCAGGTACCATCAGCAGCCATTCCGACAGCGCCGGATGGCTTCAACATCCTGCTGAATCCGGCTCATCCAAGGTTTGCGAAGGTCAAAGTCCGCAAGGTTCTTGATTTCAGTTTTGATGCACGACTGGCAAAAGAATGAGGGCAGCCCTTGAATCAAAAGGCTGCCCTCATTTTTTGAAGAGTTTTTTTATCCCAACGGGGCGACGGTGCGGCCGTAGACTTCGTTCAGAACCTGGGCCAACCCGGTGTAGATTGCGGAGAGTCCGCAGAAAATCCCCTCATAGCCTGCGATGGTCTTGATGAGATGACTGCCGGTCGCGTCGCCTGCGGCAAGCAGGAAGAAGAGGACGGTCAGTGAGCCGAAGACGACCTGCAGGGCCCTGTTCAGTTTCAGCGTGCCGATGAACAGGATGGCAGTGAACAATCCCCACAGGAACAGGTAGGACGTCATAGCGATGGCGTTCGGCGCTTCGCCGAAACCTGTCCGGGGCAGGATGATCAGGGCGACCAGGGTCAGCCAGAACAGCCCGTAGGAGGTAAAAGCCGTTGCGCCGAAGGTATTGTTTTTTTTCCACTCCATGATGCCGACGATGATCTGTCCGAGCCCTCCGTAGAAAATTCCCATACCGAGAATCATGGCGTCCAGAGGGAAAAGCCCGGCATTGTGCAGGTTGAGAAGGACGGTGGTCATACCGAACCCGAGCAAACCCAGCGGCGCTGGATTTGCGGTTGTGTCGCTGATTGCCGCTGTCGATGCCTGCGATTGTGTGCTAGCCATTTGCGAGATGCCTCCTTGCGTGATTAAGTTGAAGAAACCAAGCCTAACCGGTGACGGGAAAGTCCACACTTTTGGTTGGTCAGCTTATATTGCAGGAAATACCTTTTCAAGTAAAAAGTGTATACATCATATAATTGAGCTTCGAGTTCTGAAAAGAGGAGGCGCTTTATGAGCAAACAAATCATCGAGGGCATCACGATTGAGAACGTCAAAGGCGATATCGTGAAACAGACGGATATAGCCGCTGTTGTCAACGCGGCCAATGCCCGGCTGCGTACAGGCGGAGGAGTAGCGGGAGCCATTCACCGTGCTGCCGGCCCCGGGCTGGAGCAGGAGTGTCGCAGGCATGCCCCCATTCGTCCCGGCGAGGCGGTGATAACAGGCGCACATGATCTTCCCAACCGCTATGTCATACACTGCCTTGGGCCTGTTTACGGGAGGGACGAGCCTGCGGATCAGCTTCTGGCGGATTGCTACCGCAACGCTCTGAAGCTTGCCGAGTCGAACCAGGTCAAATCGATTGCGTTTCCAGCGCTTTCAACCGGCGCTTTCGGCTACCCGAAGGAGGAGGCCGCCTCCATTGCGGTCAAAACAGTGCTTGACACTCTTGCTGATCTCAAATATGTCACGCATATCCGGTTTGTGCAGTTCAGTGACGATGACCTTGAGATTTATGACAGGATTCTGGGATCGCTCGAGTTGTAGAAGTGCTGATATGTCAGATAAAAAAACGGTGCCCCCCCACAGGAGGCACCGTTTTTTTGACCCAACTTGCAGGACAGCTCACGGGTCAGGCAGTGCTATCCTTTTTTCCCTCTTCTTTATCTGCCTGCTTTTGTTCTTTCTCTTCAACCACTTCCTCGGATGCCTGAGTCTCAGAAGTGTATTGAATTTCAGGGCGCGGCTGCTCGGAACCTACCGATCCTTCTAGTGTTTTTTCAGAAATGTCCGCAGCAGCGGTCTTTGATTCGCGGACGAGATGCATGGGAGGCGCGGAACCGTCTTTGTCAACGCCGAACCAGATCGTCTGATGCGGGAAGGGGATCTCGATGCCCCGCTCGTCGAAGATGCGTTTCATCCGCTCGAGGAAAGCCCGGCGCACAGAAAACTGGCGGCTGGGCAGGGTTTTGAGCCTGACACGGATTTCCACTGCGGAATCGGCCAGTTTATTCAAGCCGAAGATCTCGAGATCGCCGGTGATGTCAGCCCTCCAGGTTGCATCCTGTCGCAACTCGGCCGCCACATCCTGCAGGGCCTGGATGACTTCGGCGTAATCCTCCCGGTATGCGACTCCGGCATCAATCAGGGCATAGCCGTAGTCGCGGTTGTAGTTCAGAACGGTGGTGACCTCACCAAAAGGAACAACATGAACGGTGCCGGAAAGGTCCCGTAAAGTAAGTGTGCGGATGGTTAGACTTTCCACCGTTCCGGAATGTCCGGCTGCCTCAATCCAGTCTCCCACGGAGATGGAATCTTCAATCAGAATGAAGGCGCCGGAAATAACATCCTTGACCAGCGTTTGAGCCCCGAAGCCGATGGCCAGACCGACAACGCCGGCACCGGCCAGAAGGGGCGCGATATTGATGCCGAGGTGAGCCAGGACACTCATGCCGGCAAGAAGTATCAACACAATGCGGATGACGTTTCTGAGCAGCGGCAGCAGGGTGAGAAGACGGGCATTGCTCGTTCCGCCAGTTGTGCCTTCACGCTCTTTCGCCAGGTATCTTTCGATTTTGACGCTGACGATCTCCCAGAAGAAAAAGGCTCCGGCAAGAATCAGGATAATGGTGAGCAGCGAGGAAAAAAAAGCGCCGCCTTCTGCGCTGAAAAGCCAGCTGAATGTATCCAGACCCCACGCCTGCAGGATGGCGAAAAAGGCAACAAGGTACAGCAGACCTTTCACGCTGTATCTAAGCAGCGGCAGGTAGCGATTGGCCCTTGCTTCCAATTCGGGATAATCTTTTTTCAGTTCTTTGCCGATCTTGAACATGTAGTCGATGCCGCGGCGGCTCATTCGCACCAGGAAACAGGTCACGCCCAGCACCACAAGGGACAGGATGATGGCGCGGGCGACATAATACAATCCGCCCTCGATCTCGAGAATCCAGGTTCCGAACAAGCCCAGGGTCAGCATGATGGCGACGATGTACCAGAGATCGGCCAATTTGTTGCGCAGTGTGGCGACAGTTTGAATTTTTTCTGCAACGGGATGGAGATCGGGTTTCTGCCGATCTTCATCGGCGTCGGCTTTGTTGTGATCGCCGCGCAGCCAGCCAGCCACCTCTTTACGGTTCTGCAGGATCAGAATGATGGCCATGATGGTGATGACCAGCCCCAGAATCTTCATGAAAAACTGGTAGATGGTGGTCGGCAGACCAAGGAGCAGGGCGGCTTCAAGCACAAAATAGCCGTAGATGCCAAACCGGACGATGCGTCTGATCCAGATGTAGGCGTAGTGGACTGTCTCGTCATCCAGGGAAATGAACCTCAGAGAGGGTGTATCCGGAGCAAGTAAGAGCCGTGCTGCCGCCAGAACCAATCTGACCAGAACATTCGAATTGATCAGGGCGAGGGCCACCAGTTGTGTGCCGGGTCGCGGGTCGAGCAGCGGCAGAATCCCGTAGGCGGCCGCTGCGAAGGCGACGATGGGAATGAGATCCAGCAGGGTGTTGGCGACCAGCAGCAGGACTCTGTATCCCTGGTTGTATGTCTCGCGATCCTGCAGTCTCCGTCGTGTCCTGGCCAGCAGGCGTGTCGCCAGAGCCTGAGCCAGAATACCCGCCAGAATGGAGAGAACGACCTTTGAGGCCATTTCCCCCCAGCGTTTAAGAACGCTGACGTCTTTCGCCTGAGCGGCCAGCCCCTTCAGCAGATCGGGGATCTGCAGCATATTGCGTCCCGCTTCGGCCAGTGCCTGGTTGGCAGCCTGCAGGTGATCGGACATGACGGACAGGATCTGTCCCAGAAGCCCTCCTTTTTCAACTTCCGGTTCTTTTGGCTCCCCCTGACGCGCTTCCAGAAGAGTTCGCAGGTCCTGTTTGAGAGAATCAAGCTTCTGAGGATTCTCCAGGTCAGACAGCAGTTTTTCTATGCTCTCCGGAGAAATATTGTTTTTCCCGGCGGCTTGTTCTGCTTGGGCATTGGCGGAATGTGGCTGCGCAGCCCAGATGAACAGGGTCAGGGTTAAAGACAATAAAAGTCCTGCACTGAAATAATTAGAACGCATCTTTTCTTCCTGTGTGTAAAGTTGAAAAGTGGGTGGCCTACAGTTGGGGACTCGACCCCTGGAGGAAACGGACCCGGACTGTTTTATGCCGCGTGGTCAAGGTGCCCCACCTGTGCTATTGTCGTCCGCAGCGCCACGCGCACCGCATTCTGTTCGCCCTTGCGCTTCTGCTCGATGAAGACCTGACATTCCATTTTCCAAGACTCCTTTATACATGACTTTCTTCGGGCACGTTTCGGATATCGTGCCCGCCGGGCACTGCGGCATCCCCTTTAAAAAGGACCTTGGCGGCAAGCTGTGGCTCAACGCCGGGGGGCATTGGAATGCCGGCCGACGACGGGACGCCGGACGGCTGGTACATGCTGCTGCAGCCCGAAGCGGACAGGATCAGAACTTCCCGGCACCGACTCTCCTGCAACGCCGAGGCATCGCGGCGGGGCATGATTACCGCAGGATTGAAGAGCGCTATGCCGAAACGCATAAAAGCGGACTCCGGCCCAGCGGGGATGTGCTGCCTGAAACCGAAAAATTCCCCAGAGGCTCACCCTCTAG
The DNA here is from genome assembly GCA_034189505.1 of Thermodesulfobacteriota bacterium. Lineage (GTDB taxonomy): Bacteria > Desulfobacterota > Desulfuromonadia > Desulfuromonadales > Geoalkalibacteraceae > Geoalkalibacter_A. Next base: position 7,174 of record JAXHUR010000061.1, read on the forward strand.
CGCTGAGTCCAGCAGTTTTTTGACAAGTCTTCAAGAAAAAAAGCGTATCCTTCATAAAACAGATGCTGTCAAAGGCGTTTCGGGCTCGATCCGCCGAAATACTAATGGTGACGAAAGCTGGAGCCTGCCCCTTGCGGCACGCTGCATTGTGCGCCCCGATGGCATCATCCATCACGCTCACGTCGACACCGATCACACACGTCGGCCCGAGCCGGCAGAGGCCGTTGGCATTCTTCAAATTTCCGGGCGCCGCCGTCTATGTCAACGCCGGCACTCAGCCCGGTCAGATCGAAACCCTCGGCGGCATCCTCTCTCCGCAGCTCATGCCTGGCGGCGGGGCTGAGAAAAGAGGATGTTATGAACGCGGCCCAACTTTTTGTAAAAGCCCTGGAAGACGAAGGGGTCGAAGTGATTTACGCAGTGCCGGGCGAGCAGAAGCGGGGTGTAAATGCATTTTGGAATCAGTTCTGTGTTCTCCTGGAACCGGGTCCACGTTTTTCGGAATAACGGATCCTGATTGGCAGGACGCGTTCCTCAGCCATGAAAGCGAATCGTGCCTGATTGAAATCCGGAGGGCCGAATCGGCTTTCCGGATCCATGCTGATACCATGCCCCTCCGTGGCCATGCCCAGCCAGTTCTTCTGCATCACTCCGTCGCCATTTTCGTCATGCAGCACACTGACAGCGTACTCCCCCCATTGAACTCCGGGAAAGGTCATCCGCGTCTTTCCCTCGCCGATGCTTGTCGTGACTGTTCGCACCGCTTCTCCTGTGGCGTCGGGGAAACCTTCGGCGGTTGCAAACAGTGAGGCGAGTGCCTGGCCCTGATCTGACCTGAATCCCGTTGCTTCAATCACCAGGGTTCCTTGTCCATCAGGGAAGTTCGAGGAAGAATCCGGACGAGCGCTGCAGCTGACAGTCAGCAGGGGCATGAGTAAAAAGACGATCATACCTTTGCTGATTCTGCGAAAGTGATCTCCTGTGTTCGGCGTGGAATTCTGTCTGGAGTTTTTTGAGGTTTTCATTCCATCCCCGGCTTGGTATAGTTTTGCCACCACTTTTTGCATTTATCCTGATTGCTTGTATCAAGTCAATCTTTCCCTTCCCTTATGAGGTCCTGCCATGAAAGTATTCCTGGCTATTTCCTGCGCAGTTCTGACTTTCGTCGGCTGTAGTCCATTGATTCCCGTCTATGCACCACGGCGCGACAATAACGAGTATCACCGACTGGCGACAACTCCGCAGGATTGCCTGGGTTGTCATGACGTAAGCGGAATTCGCAAGCATGATGAAACTAAAAATTGTCTGCGTTGCCATCGACTCAACGAGGTGTACCCATGAAAAAAATGCGTCTGCTGACAGCCCCTGCTGCTGCTGCTGTTGCTGTTCTTCTTATTTTGAGCGCCTGTGGCCCCATTTACAGCGTCGTATCCAAAGCAAGCGAGGGGATACGGGAGTTTAAGGTCGTCGAGGGTGATCTCTCCATGCTCAAACCGCAAGGCCGGCTACTGGTGTACGGACCTTTTGACAAAACAGAGCAGGCCTACTATATCGCCAAAGGTGAGGACGCCGCCCAGTTCGCTGCAAGCTTCGCTCGAACAGGTTTTCAGAAAAGCGAACTCTATATCGAAAAGAACTTTGCTCAATTGAAACATACCGCGCAGCAGATGCGCGGCAGTGATGCTGCTCGAATCAAAAAGGATTACGGCCTGGAAGCAGAGCCTGACACCATCCTCTTCGGAACCCTCGTAGAACGCGGACCGGTCACGGTGGTCCCGTTTCGCGCGGTGTTCCTGACGACTTATCGCCTTGAGTTCTTTGACGTCGCGTCCGGCGCCTCGACTGTTGTCGAAGTTCAGGTTAAGATGCGTTATGAGGAGATCATTCCCAACATCGTTGAAGAAATCGTCCGCCGCGCTGGGCATGCTGCGGGTCAATAGGGCTGAAGATTGACCAAATCTGCAGGTCGCTGCAGCGTTGGTGGGGGGCGGACCAGCCCAGCGTTTATTCCGCAGCCGGACGCACAAGAACTGAGACAACACCGAAGGCGATAGCGGCAAAGGTCTAAGTTCACCGTAAGCCTCCCCAGCAGCTGCCGGGTGGGGCTGCACAGAGGAAAGAATTGAGACCTTCAGGTCTTTTCTCCCGGAGAGCTTTTAAAAAGGCTGCACCGTTGTTAATTCAATGTTTGATGCTTTCGCAAAAAAGCATCAATGTCGATGGCTAAGCAAAAAGCGCCAAATGCAAGGCGCGCGATTGTCGAGCAATGAGGCGTACTTACGTACGTCGAAGCAGCGAGAGCAATTGCAGCAACGCAGCAGTTGGTGAGTTTTTGCGACGCCATCCAATGTTTCGGCGAGAAATTCCGTGAAGCGTTTCCATGATTTTTCATCGGCATCCTTGCGGTAGCGATCACTGCCGAATACAGTAAATGCATGCGGTGCTCCCCCGTAGGTGATCATTTCATGGGCAACTCCTGCCATTTCGAGCTGCACGGCCAGATCGGCAAAATCAGCCATGGACACGCTGCCGTCAGCCGTGCCGTGCAGAATCAGCAGGCCTGCTTCCGTCTTGGAGTAATCTTATGCCCCCTTCATCTTTTTTTTTGACACCTGCAGAAACTCTCTCGAAAAAAACGGGTTCGAAGTTTTTCCGGCGCAAAACGCCGTCGATGCCAAGCACATTTTTTTCGGTCGGGTTTTCCCCAATATCTCTGCGAAAGTTGTTTCCTGGGGAGATTCGGTAACTCTTGATTCTACGGGGATACTCCCGGAGCTATTTGGCAATGCCGATCTGGAAGTCATCAAGACCTTTGAAGAGGGGGTTCCGTGGCGTGAGATTATTCAAAGGCGTCGCCTGGCGTTGTTATCGGATCTGTTTCTGACCGGTTCCAATGCCGTAACTCGGTGTGGTCGTATAGTGAATCTCGACATGATCGGCAACAGGACAGGGGCCATCTCGTTTGGACCCAAAAAAGTTGTGTTGTTTATCGGTAGAAATAAAATTGTCCCGGATCTTGAAGCGGCCTTCGCGCGGATTAAAAATATTGCGGCGCCGCAAAATGCAATGCGGCATAAATTCGATACGCCGTGCGCAAAAACCGGTAAATGCCACGACTGCAACTCGCCTCAGAGGATTTGCAATACATGGTCGGTTATCGATAAATGTTTTCCCCGAAAACGGATAAAGATCATTCTTATTGATGATGCCCTCGGTCTTTAAACACCTGGATCGGAATTGAATCTTAAACAGTGCATGGAGAAATTAAAATGAATCAAAAAAGCGAACCGGGTCATTTGCTTGGAATTTCAGGAGCTTACTGGGAAACCTGCACACTGCACGCAGCGGTAAAACTGGATATTTTTTCCATCGTTGGCGATAAAGTTCTCGACGCCGAAGGTGTTGCCCAAGGCATAGATGCAGACACCAGGGCCACAGCCATGATTCTCAACGCCCTGTGCGCTATGAAGCTGATGCGCAAAGAGGGAGGCGCCTACCGTAATACGGAAGATGCGCGTAACTTTCTGTGTAAAGATTCTCCGGGCTATGTGGGGTATATGATCATGCATCATCATCACCTGATGGAATCCTGGATGCGCCTCGATGAAGCTGTTGTCTCGGGAGAAGCTGTCCATCCCCTGAAGATCCAGCATGATGAAGACAGCCGGCGCGAGAGCTTTCTTATGGGCATGTTCAATCTGGCGATGGGAATTGCCCCCGAGTTGGTGCAAACCCTGGATCTGTCCGGAAAAACCCGGCTTCTTGATCTGGGAGGCGGCCCCGGGACTTATGCCGTCCATTTCTGCATGCACAATCCGCAGTTGACCGGAACCGTGTTCGACTTGGCAACCACCCAGCCTTTCGCTGAACAGACGATTGCAAGATTCGGTCTTTCGGATCGCGTAAAGTTCTCTCCTGGAGATTTTCATATTGACGACCTGGGTGGGCCTTACGATGTCGCCTGGCTCTCTCATATCCTGCATGGAGAGAGCCCTGAAGACTGCCGCAAAATCGTGGCCAAAGCTGCGGACACCCTTGAGCCGGGAGGGATGATGATCATTCATGAATTCATCCTCGACAACACCAAGGATGGCCCCCTGTTTCCCGCTCTGTTTTCATTGAACATGCTGGCAGTGACCGACTCTGGGCAGTCTTACTCGGAACACGAGATCAGGGAGATGCTGGAGGCGGCAGGGATCGGAGAGATCCATCGCACTGCCTACCGCGGTCCCACTGACTCGAGTGTACTGGTGGGAAGAAAAAGATAAATGGGGACCAAGTGATCAGGAATCACAACCTCATAAAAAAGCTGCCGCAGCGGGTTTCGATACGAGCCTGTTGATCTTTGTCGACGCCATCAATACTGATCCGCAAAAAAGCATCAATGTCGATGGCTAAGCAAAAAGCGCCAAATGCAAGGCGCGCGATTGTCGAGCAATGAGGTGTACTTACGTACGTCGAAGCAGTGAGAGCAATTGCAGCAACGCAGCAGTTGGTGAGTTTTTGCGACGCCATCAATACTGGAGCGGATCTGAGATTCCTTGCCTGACAGAAATTCACAGGAGCGCTGAGTTGCCGAAAAAGGGGGAGGAATGAAAAATATCGTCAGCCTGACCATGAATCCAGCGATCGACAAGAGTTCCAGCGTCGCGCATGTCGTCCCTGAACGAAAGCTTTATTGCAAGCCGCCACGTTTCGAGGCTGGCGGAGGAGGGGTGAATGTCTGCCGTGCCATAAAAAAGCTCGGCGGGGATTCTGAACTCCTTTATCCGGCGGGGGGATTGACGGGGCAGAGGCTGCAGGGACTTCTCGACAAAGAAGATCTTTTTCACCGCCCGCTTCCGATAGCGGGCGCGGTTCGCGAGAGTCTCGTGGTTCTGGAGGAAGAGACCGGGCTGCAGTATCGATTTGGGATGCCGGGGCCTCATTTGCAAAAGGACGAATGGCGACAGTTTCTCGAGGAAATTGAAAGGATTGAGCCATCTCCCGATTATCTGGTGGCCAGCGGCAGTCTGCCACCGGGCGTTCCAGTCGATTTTTACGCTCAGTTGGCGCGCACCGGCAAAAAAAGCGGCGCAAAAACAATTGTCGATGTCGCCGGAAAGGCTCTGGAGGAGGCTCTCAAGGAGGGCGTTTTTCTGATCAAGCCCAATGTCCGCGAATTCAGGGAATTGGTCGGCGAAGACGTCATCGAAGAGGATCGGATCAAGGCGCAGGCTCGGAATCTGGTCAAAGAGGGCCGCTGCGAAGTTGTGGTCATCTCTCTCGGGGCGGCTGGAGCTTTGGTTGCTGCTGAGTCGTTCACGGAACATATCCTGCCGCCCACCGTGCCCATTGTCAGCAAGGTGGGGGCCGGCGACAGCATGGTGGCCGGCATCGTCCTGAGTCTGGCAAGAGGGAAGCCTCTCCGGGATGCCGTCATTTTCGGAATCGCATCCGGAACCGCCGCCGTTATGACACCTGGAACGGAGCTGTGTCGCCGGGAAGATGCCGAGCGTTTGTTCGAGACCATGATGAAAGAGACCGTTTGACGGAGCGCCTGAACCGCCTTCCCCAGGGCGCTCCTCCTGCCGAGCTGTTGATCACCACTTCTTCCATGCGAGTTTTGTAATTTTTTCCGTCAAAATGTTGTTTTTAACAACAGTACCGTCGGAAAATTTTACACTTCAAAACATATGACAACCAATAAAAGTCAAGAAAATAATAACTAAAACAATATCTTATGCTTTAGGCACTAAATGTGCGTACTCCGTATGCAATCCCATTTTTGTTCTGCAGTCGTTGTGTGTTATTTGTCGGTGTTTTTGTTTAACGTTTTTTTAATAGAAATGAGGCTGAAAATGAGTAAAAAATTTTATGGACTGATTTTTGTTTCATTCTGTGTGTTTTTTTGTTCGAGCCAAGTACAAGCTTTAACTTTAACTGTCGACTTTATTGAAATTTTTGATACTAACAATAATGGATCTCTTGAATTTGGAGACAATGACAATAATAAAGATAATTATATAGAATCAAAGCATTTATCTTCTGTTGTTAGAAAATTTAATCTTTTAAATTTTCCTGAACAAAATTCAGTTTTTGATATTTTTATTCAATATGAAGGTGACGATAGTCGTGCAGATAATTATTTTGTATTAAATGGACATGAGTTTAGTCCTCTGCCCAATGGCAATGGCAATAAGACATATTCAGGAGAGAATTCTTTACTGAATTATGGAGAGAATGAGATAGTTTTCAATATTGGAGAAGTCAGTTCTTCTTGGGGTTTGGACGATTTTTCAATTTCTGAATTTAATTTAGAGTATGCTGCAGGGCAACAAGCACCCTCTGCCGTTCCGGAGCCCTCTTCTTTTCTTATTTTTGGAATAGGAAGCATTGCTTTGTTTTTAGGAAAAAAAAGAAAGAATAAATAGTTGATGCTTTCGCAAAAAAGCATCAATGTCGATGGCTAAGCAAAAAGCGCCAAATGCAAGGCGCGCGATTGTCGAGCAATGAGGCGTACTTACGTACGTCGAAGCAGCGAGAGCAATTGCAGCAACGCAGCAGTTGGTGAGTTTTTGCGACGCCATCAGCTTTGATTCCTGCAGTTATTTCAAGCCTGATCGGTTTCGGATTTCGGACCCCAGCCGTGAGAGATGATGAGAGGCTTTTGTGTAACGAACCACAAATTTGGCTTACCCCTTTGGCTGACCTGGCGAAAGAGACCGTTTAATGGCCCACCTGACCGCCCGCAACTCCTACCACCATTTGACGCAGCGCCTGAACCGCTTCCCCCAGGGGGCGCCACCCTCTGAACTACTGACCCGCATTCTATCCATTCTTTTCAGCGAAAGGGAAGCTGTGCTGGTCGCCGCTCTTCCGCTGCGGCCATTTACCGCTGCAAAAGCTGCAAAGGCGTGGGGAAAGTCAGTGGGAGAGGCTGAGCGTATTCTGCGGGAACTCTCTTCCCGGGCATTGCTGGTCGATATTGAGCAGAAAGGGCGAATGCACTATGTTCTTCCACCGCCCATGGCCGGATTCTTTGAATTCACCATGATGCGGGTGCGGGATGACCTGGATCAGAAACTGCTTGCCGAACTGTTCGAGCAGTACATAACAGTCGAGGACGATTTCATCAAGGCTTTGTTCGTCGACGGTGAAACGCAGCTGGGACGGGTGTTGGTAGGCGAGGACGTGCTCGCCTCAAAAAATGACCTGCATGTCCTTGACTATGAACGCGCGACACACATGATCGAATCGGCCACCGCTGTCGGAATCGGTCTCTGTTACTGCCGGCACAAGCGCGCCCATCAGGGGCTTGCCTGCAGTGCGGAGATGGATATCTGCATGACCTTCAACACCGTGGCGTCTTCGTTGATCCGTCACGGGCATGTGCGCCGTGTCGAAATAACTGAATGCAAAGAACTTCTGCACAAAGCCTGGGAGCAGAATCTGGCTCAGTTCGCTGAAAACGTCCAGAGCGGCGTCAATTTCATCTGCAACTGCTGCCCCTGCTGCTGCGAGGCGATGATCGCCCATCAGCGTTTCGGCCACCAGCATCCCATTCATACCAGCAATTACATTGCCGAGGCGGCCGACAATTGTTCCGGCTGCGGGCGCTGTCTGCCGGTATGCCCTGCGCGGGTAATCAATCTGGAGACGGAAAAAGATGATGGATCGGGTCGGCGTCAGGCGGTCATCGATGAGGAGCTCTGTCTGGGATGTGGCGTCTGTGTCCGGGTGTGTCAGCTGCAGGCCCTGCGCATGAAGCCGCGGCCGCAGCGCGTCATTACTCCAGTCAATTCCGTTCACAAAACCGTCAAGATGGCGATTGAGCGGGGAACGCTCGAGCACATTATATTCGACAACCAGGTGTTGTGGAGCCATAGGGCGTTGGCGGCTCTTCTGGGTGCTGTGCTCCGCATGCCCCCGGTCAAGCGTAGCCTTGCTTCGAGCCAACTCGGCTCCCGATACCTGGAGCAGTTATGCAGAAAATTCGATTTTTAAAAAATTCTTAAAAAAGTCGTGACAAATCTAAAAAGTTAGCTACAATTAACAATAATCAACCTGCATCTTCTCGATATATTAAAAGGGGGGCGTCATGCCCGGGTCGCGCAGACAAATCTATGAAGGACTGGTGGCTCTGAACGAGGAAATGTTTCCCAAGGTCTGCGGTCGTTGTGGCCAGGTCTTCCATTCTGTTGATGATTATCTGCACAAAACAAGGCGATTATTCCATTGCTCAGGACTACGCCGCTATGAAGAACCGAGCCTGAGTTTCCTCGGCCTTTACCGCAACTGCCGCTGTGGGTCGACGCTGCTGGCCATGTTCCAGGACCGCCGCGACGAATCCGAAGTCGGTATGCGGCGCCGCACCCGGTTTCAGGCGGTTCTCGATCAGTTGGTTGAGGCCGGCTGGGACCGCTCTATTGCCCGTGAAGAAGTGGAGAAGATTCTCGCCGGGCAGAAAAGCACCTTGCTGGAACTGTTTCTTGCCCGCTGATTACCCACCATCCCCAAAGCCCAAAGCTCAAAGCTTCTCCCTTGCATCTACGCCCTCCTTGTCCTATGTTGAAGTGTGCGAAAATACAACAAATCCGAGGTGAAAATGAACAGGGAGCCTTCCGGCCCGCTTACGCCGGCTATACAGGGACAATCTACAGGGGAGGCTCAGGAAGGGGATGTTTCATCAGGCAGGGGCAGGGTGAAAGAAAAGCGGCTGCCGGTATCATCATCAATTGGGCTTTCGACCCAGATGCTGCCC
>JAXHUR010000061.1:16016-20326 GCA_034189505.1 Thermodesulfobacteriota bacterium
TATACAGGGACAATCTACAGGGGAGGCTCAGGAAGGGGATGTTTCATCAGGCAGGGGCAGGGTGAAAGAAAAGCGGCTGCCGGTATCATCATCAATTGGGCTTTCGACCCAGATGCTGCCCTGGTGCAGGCGGACGATCTCTTTGCAGATAGCCAGACCGAGACCTGTGCCTTTGCGACTTTTAGGCTCTCCGGAATCGATCTGCTGATATCGCCCGAACAACCCTTTCTGTTGCTGTGGGGGTATGCCGGGACCGTGATCTTCGACATCGACCCGAACTGTTGTTTTATACCGGTAGGCCAGCAGGCGTATGCATCCGTCGCGAGGGCTGAATTTGGCTGCATTGGTCAGCAGGTTGGTCAGAACACGGCCCAGTTGCTGTCCGTCTGCATTGATGATGGGGAGATCGTCCTCAATCTGCAGGTCGACCGAGAGATTTTTCTCCATAAAGAGTGCGGCGAGTTCCCGGGAGGTCTCCTGCGCAATTTCTCTGATGGAGACCGGCAGGGGAGTCAGGGTCATTTTGCCGGCCTCGAGTTTTGAGAGGTGAAGGATGTCCTCGATAAGTGAAAGAAGTCGGTTCGATCCACTCTGAATATTGCACAGCGCGCTCTTCTGGTCCTCATTTACGGAACCGAGCACTTCCTGAGACAGAACTTCGGAAAAGCCGCGAATACTGGTCAGGGGAGAGCGCAGGTCATGCACCAGCATGGAGATGAAATCGGCTTTGATCTCCTCGATCTCATTGAGTTTGTTGATGTATCGCGCCACAATTTCGAAACGGTCGGCAACCAGGCCGAGGGCATGGGCAATGCCTTCCGTCAATGCGCGCTCTTTTCTGTTGAACAGGCATATCAATCCGAATGTCTCATCACCCTGTCGGATCGGCAGGGTGTGGAAGGTATGAAATTCTTCAGAGAGATCCTCCTTCAGTGGCGGATTTTCCGGGAAAATAAAAAGTCCATTTATTCCTTCATGATACGTGTTTGCAGACGGAATCTGCCGGATCATCATATCACGAGCTGCGGCAATAAAACCGGCCGGCATGGGTTGATTGATGGAAAATGCCAGAGTCAGTTTGTCGCGCCCCTGCCGCAGCAGAAGGCCGGCTGCGTCATGACGACAGATGTCGCCCAGAAAACGGAGGAGATTTTCGCTGAGAAGTTCCGTGTCATGGGTCAAACTGGTGAATTTAAGAATTTCATTTGAAATCGTGGACTCGTACAGGAGTCGGTCCAGGATATCCGTGATGCGCGCCTGGATATCATCCTTGTTCAGGGTGTCGACGGCCCGCGCATGTTTGCGTGGCCCGGGAGTGCGACCATCGAGCATATTTTCGACGGCATCAGCGATACGGGGTATGTCCGAGGTTTTTTCCAGGTAGAGATCCGCCCCGGCATTTTTCCCCCAGAACCGATCATGCTGCTCGGTGAGGTTGGTGAGTAAAACCACTGGGATTTGAGCGGTCACAGGATCGTTTTTAAGAACTCGGCACAGATGATAGCCGTTGAGCTCTGGCATAATGATGTCTGAAAGTACAAGGTCGGGTTCGATCTGGTAGACTTTAGCAATGGCTTCCATCCCATCTTTCGCCTTTTCGACGGTAAACCCTTTGTGTTCAAGGGCATCCTTCAGCAGCGCTACCTGGGTGGGGCTGTCGTCAACGACAAGGATGGTAAAGGCCTGATCCATGAAACCTCGGCGGGGATGATGCCAGGAAAACAGCATTAACCCGGGTTAAACGGGTTGGCAAAGGAAATCGTCGGTTAATCTTAATCTGGTGATTTTATACAATATTTTATAAAAACAGGTCAAAGAATTATTCTTCTGTGGAGAAAATTCAGGGTGATGAGATAATAATCACGGGCATGACTTTGGTGCTTTAATTTTCATCAGGTCGCGACTTCACCTCCCTCTCAAGACTGCTATCCAAAAAGAAAGGATCCTTTAAATTTAAAGACTTATATAGTTTTTCTGAAAAAATTGCCAGATTGGCAACTTCTTTGCTTTTGTAAATAGCCGCCATCAGCGCAAGGGGCAATTCCCTTGATGGGCTGGTAATCGGTGGTTATAATTTGATTTTTAAATTTTTATTACCGAAAACCTTTCATTTTACTGCCCCGGAGGTCAGACAAATGCGAAAAGTCGAAGCGATTATCAAGCCCTTTAAACTCGATGAAGTCAAAGAAGCCCTCAACGAGATCGGCATCCAGGGTCTTACCGTCAGCGAGGTCAAGGGCTTCGGGCGTCAGAAAGGGCATACTGAACTCTACCGGGGCGCCGAGTATGTGGTCGACTTCATTCCAAAAATCAAGATGGAGATCATTGTGCGCGACGACCTGGTCTCCAAAGTGGTTGAATCCATTGCAGAGGCTGCCCGCACAGGTCGCATTGGTGATGGCAAAATTTTTGTGACGCCGGTTGATGAAGTTGTGCGTATTCGTACGGGAGAGTCCGGCGACGACGCGCTCTGATCGCCCGCACAGTTTTGCTGATCTTTTATTTTGGGGCCGCCTTTCACAGGGACCGGCGGTTCATTCGAGATTTTTTTATCCGCCTGGTGCGGATAAAGGCAGCAGCACTACGCTGATTTAAAGGAGATATGTATGACCCCACAAGAAGTAGTCGAATTTGCAAAAGAGAATAACTGCGGAATGGTCGATTATAAATTCCTCGATTTCGTAGGGATCTGGCAGCATTTTACCACTCCCATCAGCGAATTCGATGAAGAGGTTTTCGAGGAAGGCCTGGGGTTTGACGGCTCTTCAATTCGGGGCTGGCAGCCGATTCACAACAGCGATATGCTGCTGATGCCTGATCCGACCACTGCGAAAATCGATCCTTTTCCCGAAGTGCCGACTTTGAGCCTTATCTGCAACATCATTGATCCTTTTACCCGTGAAGGTTACAGCCGCGACCCGCGTTTTATTGCGCAGAAAGCCGAAGCCTATCTTAAATCCACCGGCATCGGAGATACCGCTTTCTTTGGCCCTGAACCTGAATTTTTCATATTTGACGATGTCCGCTATGCAAACACCTCCAACGAATCGTTTTACGCTGTCGATTCGGTTGAAGGCATCTGGAACACCGGGCGGGAAGAATTTCCCAACCTTGGATACAAGCCGCGCCATAAAGAAGGCTACTTCCCCTGCGCCCCGACCGACTCCATGATCGACCTGCGCAACGAAATGGTCCAGGTTCTGCAGAGCGTCGGCATTCGTATAGAGGCGTCTCATCACGAGGTTGCGACTGCCGGCCAGGCCGAAATCGACATGCGCTTTGATTCTCTTCTGCGTATGGGCGACACCCTTCAGTGGTTTAAGTACATTATCAAGAATGTTGCCTTGAGAAACGGGAAAACCGTGACTTTTATGCCGAAACCCATTTACAACGATAACGGCTCCGGCATGCATTGTCACCAATCGATCTGGAAAGACGGCAAGAATCTTTTCTGTGGAGACGGCTATGGCGGATTGTCCAAAGAAGCCCTTTGGTACATCGGCGGGATCATGAAGCACGCCAAAGCACTTTGCGCCTTTACCAATCCGACCACCATCAGCTACAAGCGCCTGGTGCCTGGCTTTGAAGCTCCGGTCAACCTTGCGTATTCCAATCGCAACCGCTCGGCTTCACTGCGCATCCCCTCCACCAGCAACCCGAAATCGAAGCGGGTGGAATATCGCACTCCCGATCCGTCGTGCAACGGCTACCTTGCCTTCTCTGCACTGCTCATGGCCGGGCTCGACGGCATCGAAAATAAAATCGATCCGGGCGATCCCCTTGACAAGGACATCTATGGTCTTTCTCCCGAAGAACTCAAGGATATTCCCAACGTTGCCGGAACCCTGCAGGAAGCCCTTGATTCCTTGCGGGATGATCACGAATTTCTGCTCAAGGGAGATGTCTTTACTGAAGACGTGATCGATATGTGGATCAACTACAAAACCGAGGCGGAGGTCAACCCGGTGCGTATGCGCCCGACCCCGATGGAGTTCGCGCTTTACTACGACTGCTGAGTTTCGCTGCAGTTGATATCCGCGAATAAATAAAAAGCAGAAAGCCCCCGACCTGTCATGAATCGGGGGCTTTCTGCTTTTCATGCTTAACCCGGGATAACTGTCCGACAGCCTCCTAGCCCGGGTTATTCATGAAGCTTTGTCGCGAAACCGGCAAGTGTCTGTCAGATCAAGCCTGGCACAGGGATTTGCCCTGCAGACGTACTCACAGTACGTCGAAGCGCAAAGAGCGAGCACGGCTTGAGATGGCGGGCAATTGGCGGTTGCAGCAGAAGTTTTCATGAATAATCCGGG
>JAXHUR010000062.1:0-1831 GCA_034189505.1 Thermodesulfobacteriota bacterium
TGAAGGGCCCGGTTTGTCTCGGGGGCGAACAGGATGGGAGCTGCCAGGTTGAGTGTGATCTTGCGATCGGGGGGCACGGTCACCACCGCCAGCACCAGGCATTCATCCTCGTCGCCGATCCCCAGCCTGGAGCGCTCGCCGGCATCGGGCGCGACGGCATAGTCGAGGAAAAAACCGCCGGGATCGGTAAGGACAAAAGCCAGGGCCGGATCCTCCACGCTCTGAATCCAGAACAGAGGGCCGGGCTTGGACTGCGGCATGACGATAAAGTGGTGCAGATGGGGAAAGCCGATCAGCCCTTCGGGGAACTGCATCGTCTGCTCAGGATCGTACTCGATGTCGCCGAAGCGGGTTCCTGTCAATGTTTTCATTTTTTCTTGACACCTTTCAGACTCTCGCTCAAGGCATCCAGATCGGACGGGTTCCACTGGGCGGCCTCCTCATTTTCCCGGCAGATGCGGTCGAAGACCTCCTGCCGATAGATTTTCCTGTCGGCGGGGGCTTCGATCCCCAGCCGCACCGCGCCGCCCTTGACTTCAAGCACGGTCACGCGGATGTCGTCACCGATGAGAAATCCTTCTTCGGATTTGCGGGTCAATACCAGCATTGTGTCGCCCTCCCTGGCTCTTGTTGTATTGCTCTGTCCTTCCCTGGACTGCAATCATCGTGCGCAAAAAACGCCTTGTCAACGCATATAGTCGAGAATCGACAGGCGCGAAACGCGCGAGGTGATATCGAGAGCCGCTTTGAAGGCCGTCTCCTGCATGGTCATATTGGTGATCGTCTCCACCAGGTCGGCATCTTCATAGCGCGACAGCATAGCCTGCATGTCGATGCGCACATCCTCCATGTTGAGCTTTGCGCTGTCCACCCGCTGGGCCAGGTTGCCCATCTGTGAGCGCTGGGTGCGCATTTGGTCTGCAGCCTGATCGAGATTGTCCATTTCGGCAAGGGCGGCAGAGGGGGTACCGACTTCAAGGGCCGAAGCCATATCATCGAACAACTCCCACATATCCTTTCCAGTGCCGGGATCTCCGAACACTTCCTCCCCGGTGAGATTGACCTTGACCTTTTCACCCGGGCCGATTTCGAGGTTTATTTCACCGTCATCACCGTCGTAAACGATAGGAGTTCCGGTTGGATAGGGCTGGGTATCCTCCTTGTAGCCGGAAAAAAGATACTTCCCGTCCACACTCGAATTCGCCAGGGCCAGAAGCTCGTCCTTCATCAGCCGCATCTGGGCGCCAAGGGTTTTAAGGTCATTGTCGGAGAGACTGCCGTTTCCCGCATAAACCAGCGTCTCCTTGGCCCGCACCATGACTGACTCGACCCGCTCCAGATGGGTGTCAAGCACATCGAGCCGCTCCCCGGCAATGCCCATGGTGTCGAGAAAACGGTCTGAGGCACGGATCTGCCCCCGCGCGTGGAGCATGGGACGGATGGCGGACGGGTCGTCGGAAGGATTGGTCACCTTCTTGCCGGTGGCCGCCTGCAGGCGCAGCTCCTCGAGTCGTGTATTGGACTGGGTCATGTTGGCGAGCAGGCTGCGGTATGTGGTGGTCAGAGTGGCGCGCATGGCTTACCTCTTGAGAGTCAGCAGGGAGTCCATCAGTTCATCGACCACGGCCAGAAATTTGGCTGAGGCCTCAAAGCCTTTCTGGTACTGCATCAGGTCGACCATTTCCTCTTCCAGCGACACGCCCACGGTAGCATCGCGCATATTGCGGATCTGCACCATGGCATCTTCAAGGCCCTGGGCACTGGTCTGCGCGCGGGCGGCCTCGATACCGACCTTGGAAGTAATCTTGGAGAAATAGCCGGTGAAGGAATC
>JAXHUR010000062.1:1931-20134 GCA_034189505.1 Thermodesulfobacteriota bacterium
CGCCTCCACTGTGAAGTTGATTAACCTCATAGGCCAGCGAATAAGCCAAGTGGTCAAGTTCCGCCATCCGATCCGGGATAATTTCGTCGCGTACGTTCATCAACCCGCGGAATTCGCCACCCACCATGTCACTGGAGAGTTCCGTCGTGGAACTGGGGCCGGTGCGAAGCACCAACTGCAGATTAAGACTCGCATCGAGCTGGGGCTCAAGGGTCATGGCTTCCGTATCCTGCACCAGCGGTTGCCCGCCGGGAAGTTGCAGCGACACTTTACCGTTTTCTTCGTAGTAGGTGGCACCAAGTTCGCGCGAGACCTGCTCGATCAGCATGTCGCGCCGATCACGGTCGGTATTGGCGGATTGTCCGGAAATTTCCACCGTCGAAATCCGCAGGTTGAGATCGGCGATCTCCTGCAGGACCGGATTGATGGCGGTAATCTTCGATTCAATGGAGGCGTTGATATTGCGCTGTGAACTTCTGAGGCTGGTGACGGCGTCGTCAAAGGAGCGCGCCAGCAGATCGCCGCGTTGCAGCACGATCTGACGCTCGGTCTGCCCGGCAGGATTGGCGGAAAGCTCTTTCCAGGAATCAAAAAAACGGTCGATCTCTGTCGAAAGATTGTTTTCGGCGACGCTGAAGATGCGCTCCAGTTCGGCCATAGGCGCCGCACGGGAGCTTTCTTCACCGAGTTGTCCGCTCTTGTCGTGAATCTGCCGAGTCAAAAAAACGTCATGCTCGCGAGCGATATTGTTGATATTGACGCCCTGGCCGATAAAAAAGCCGCGCAGTTCCAGAGAAGGCACCGGCTGAAACACGGCTTTCTGCCGCGAATACCCGGGAGTATTGACATTGGCGATATTGTTGCCGGCGATCTCCACCGCCTTCTGGCTGGTACGAAGGCTTGTTTTCCCGGCGTTGAGTGCGCTCATCAGTCCCGACATGGCTTAAATCCTCCCCGCCAGCAGTTTACCGCCACCTTTGCCCGGCGTCAGAGATCCCGACGCACTGTAAGCCGGCGGCGGGACCTGCTTCTCGAAAAAAGCCACCGTATTGCGCACCAGGTGCAGCCCCGACCAGAACAGGAAAGCGTTGCGGCGGTTCTCAGCGCGAACCTCTTCCGCAAGCTCCCTGCATTCAAGGCTTTCACAGGGGGGAGCTTCCGCCAGAATCTCCATCAGCTCTTCCTTGCGGCGGGCCGTTTCGGAAAGGGCTTCCATATCAAAATCCCGCGCTGCGCGACGTTCCCGGGCGATCAGATCCCGCAGCTGCAGCAACTGCTCATGGACAAACTCTTCAGTCATTGCGCGCCCCCTGAGAAACGAATTTGAGCAGGCTGGCCGCCACCTTGTGCATATCCGGATTGTAAGTGCCGCCGGCGACCTGCGCCTTGATCGACGCCACCTTTTCGGCACGCTGCGCATCTGCGGGGCTGGAGGCTTCGCGAGCCTTGTTCACCCCCTGCAGAACGGAAGAAAAGTCGACCTTGTCGCCCTGGCGTGGTCCGGCCGATTTTTCCGCTTCGTTTTTGTGCGTGGCGCGCGTTGTGCTGGGCGGCGGCACCATCTGATGGCCGAATATTTTTTTAATGGACATCGCAATGCTCCCTTGGTTTCTTTCGCTTGGAATACTTATCGGCAGGGTGCGGGGGATCTTTAGGGAAAAATTAGAGAGAGGGGGAAAAGGCTTTGAACCACAGAGGGCACGGAGAACACAGAGGAAAAGCCACAGAGAGAATCTTTTTGTAAAATCTTTAAAAATCTGGAAAAAAAGTTTTTACCCAGAATTATCTAAATGAACTAACCGCACGGGCCACTAGAAAACGAAGTGAACGGGTGGTTCAAGGCTTTTTGTCTTCCACCGGCCCCTGCAGGTGACGGTAGAGCGCTTCGGCGATGCCGATGCCCTGGGTGGCGGAGGCTTTCTGGGCCACCTCCCAGTCCATCATCTCCTGGAACATCTGCTGTCCGCCGTTTGGAGGGAGCAAACCATCGGTCGGTACGCTCTTGCGCATCTCCTTGAACATGGAATTCACGAACAGCGCTTCAAACTGCTGGCAGGCTTCCTTGAGCTTCTGCGGGTCGTTTTTCTGCGCGCCGGTTGCATTTTTTTTCTGTTCCAGAGCGCGGGAGGCGAGCAGTTGCGGATCGATTTTCATTTCCATGGGAAAACCTTTGCAGCTTTGCAGTTATTCACCACAGAGCACACAGAGAGCACGGAGGAAAATCTGAGAAAATTTCAGAACAATAATCAAAAACTCTTTTTTGAACTTTCCAGATTTTGTTTTCCTCTGTGATCTCTGTGATCTCTGTGGTTCAAGCTTTTTTGGGGGGGGCTTAGAGTATCACCAACTCAGCATGCAGCGCCCCGCTGGCCTTGATCGCCTGGAAGATGGCGATCAGGTCGCGGGGGGTGGCGCCGATAGCGTTGAGACCGCGGGCGATTTCGCCGATGCTTACGCCACGATCGACCACCACCAGGTTGCCGATTTCTTCGGTCACTTCTATCTCGGTCTCCGGCACGACCACGGTATCCCCTTCAGCCAGCGGATTGGGCTGGCTGACCTGGGCAGATTCGCTTATGACCAGATTGAGGTTGCCGTGGGAAACCGCCACGGTAGCGATGCGCACGTCCTCCCCCATGACGATGGTGCCGGTTTTTTCGTTGATGACGATACGGGCAACGGTATCCGGGCGCACTTCGAGTTCTTCCAGGGCCGCGATAAAATCGATTTTGTGGTCATGATAAAATTCGGGGATGCTGACCTGAAGGCTGGAACCGTCAACGGAACGGGCGATATCGCCGCCGAAGCGCTCATTGACGACCCGACTGATGCGGGAGATAGTGGTGAAATCCGCCTGGTGGATGCGATAAGTCAATTGGTTGCCGACTCCAAAATCAAGCTGCACTTCGCGCTCCACCAATGCTCCGTCAGGCACCCGACCCGCCGTGGGGTGATTCTTCTGCACCGTCGCCGCCTTGCCGCCGAAAGCGATGGCACCCACCACGACCGGCCCCTGAGCCACTGCATATACCTGCCCGTCCGGACCTTTGAGTGGAGTCATGAGCAGCGTACCGCCGACCAGGCTTTCCGCGTCGCCGATGGACGAGACCAACGCATCAATGCTGGCGCCCGCCTTGGCAAAGGGAGGCAGTTCGGCGGTGACCATCACCGCCGCAACATTATCCACCTTGATCTGCCCTGGATCGACCGCAACGCCAAGCCGCTCCAGCATATTGGCCAGCGACTGGACCGTGAACTCGGTGCTCTGGCTGTCGCCGCTGTCGTTGAGCCCCACCACCAGCCCATAGCCGACCAGCTGATTGCTGCGCACCCCTTCGATCCGAGCGATATCCTTGATCCGCGCCGCCTGAGCCGAGGTCGCCGACAAGATAACAAAAGCCACTAAAATCATTAGGGGTTTAAATATTTTATGTTTTGTGTTTTCCATTTCATTTCACCCGTAGCCCGTTCCAGGGAGCGTCGATTTTGTGTGAGATCAAGGGAGCCGAGAGCCGGCTGACGCAGAGTTCGCGCAAAAGCGACGCTCCCCTTAGTGTCATGCTTGTTTGATTGTGCCCCTTCATTTCGAGAAATTTTGGTCTCTGCCAAGGCGTCGCCGACGCAGTCCTAGCCCCTTGCGCTAAGTCAAGGAGGCGCAACGAAGGCAGAGGCCAAAAGGGCCGCAATGGAGGGGTGCAATCAGACAAGTATGGCACTAGAATGGCCAGACGTTGTCTAGGATCCTCACCAGCCAGCCCTGCTTCTGCTTGTCGCTGATCACTCCCTTGCCGGTATAGACGATCTGCGCGTCGAGCACCTGGCTCGAATCGACCACGTTGTTGGACGACACATCGGTGGGGCGCACGATGCCGGAGAGGCGGATCAGCTGCTGCTCGTTGTTGACGGTGACGCTTTTGTGACCATCTATACGCAGGTTGCCGTTGGGCAGCACATCCACGACGCGCGTCGTAATCGTGGCCACCAGGTCCTCCCGGCGCGAGGTGCTGCCCGAGCCGGAAAACTCATTGTCGTAGCGAGTCCCGATCAGGTTGCCGGGATCGATCGCGCCGTTTATGGTAGCGATCTGCTTTTCCAGGCCAAACAGGTTGTCAATCCCCGCCGAGGCGGAGCTGCTGCGCCCGGTGGAAGTGCTCGCCTCCTTGCTGGCGCTGGCGCGCTCGAAGATGGCTACGGTCAGGATGTCGCCGACTCGCTTTGCCTTGCGGTCGCTGAACAAGGCCCCCCCGCTTTCGGTCCATAAGGAGCCGGCGGTCGTCGGACTCTCGGCGACAATTTCAACTTCCTGGGGCGCGAAGGTCTCTTCCGAAACCCGGGACTGAGTGTGGCCTGCGCAGCCAAGTACGAACATCAAAAGCGCTGCGGTCAGTATCCATCCGATTGTTTTCATCATCAAAGCTCCACCTGCACGATACCGGGGGCTGTGACCCGGCAGAGAATATCTTTCTGAGAGGCGGCGTTGCGAATTGTAACCACATCGTTTTTCGCACCGTCCTCACGGGCGATGCCGGTGGCGGTCAGCTCCATGGCGCCGCTGCGCACCACGATGGAGACCCGGTCGCCGCGATGGACCAGGGCGGGCTCTTCGATCCAGCGGCGATCGAAAGCATTGCCCAGTCGCAATGAACGCTTGAGCTGCTTGCCGATCAACTCCTGCGGGTCGAGACAGGGGTTGCGCATCTGCCCCAGGTCCATCTCGACCATATTGATGTCATGCTCACCCAGCGTCACCCCTCGCCGCAGATCGCCCGCCGCGACGGCCACCGGGGCCAGGGCTTCGATTTCAGCGCGGAAAGAGCGGTTTTCCACCACCCGGTCGTCGACACGGAAGATGAACGTAAACCGCCGGCTGTTGAGGATGCCGGGATCCGAGGGAATGATCTCGTGCGTCATCTGTCCGGCAGGCAACTCAAAAGATCGATGAACGTCCAGGGAGCGGATACGGATGTCGGCCTGCGGCAATAAGCCGGCATTGTCAGCCAGGTAATCCTCAAGCATGTCGTGGATTTCAGCGCTGTCCACAACCTGAAAATCATCCGACGCGAACACGGCACCTGCCATCAGAAGCAGGGCCGTCAGCAGCAAAAAAACGTATTTTCCGGTATTTGTCATCATGTTGCCTGTATTTTGCAAATGTCGAGCCGAGTTGAGTTGTGTGTTTGCAGAAAAACCTTCCCCCCTCCCAGCCTCCCCCCGCTGGGAGGAGGGGCAAAGCCTAAATCAGGGTGCTCTTCTCCCTCTCCCAGCGGGGGAGGGTTGGGGTGGGGGAGGATTATTATGACAAAAAAATGGCGCGGGAATTCATTCTGTTCAATAAATTCATCCGCGCCAATTTTATGACTTCTCTCGAAATGGATCTTCTTAAATCAGATTATTGACCATCTGCAGCATCTGATCCGATGTCTGGATGGCCTTGGAGTTGATCTCGTAGGCGCGCTGCGTCGTGATCATCCCCACCATCTCTTCCATGATGTTGACGTTGGATCCTTCCAGGAAACCCTGGGCAAGAGCGCCGAAGCCCTCCTGGCCGGGGATACCGTCGACGGGCGCACCGGAAGCCGGGGTCTCCAGCAGCAGGTTGCGGCCGATCGCCTCAAGGCCTGCCGGGTTGCTGAAAGTGGTCAGCTCGATGGTGCCGATCTGGTTGGGCTCGGCCTCGCCATCCAGGTAGACGTTGACCGCGCCGTCTTCGGTGATGGACAGGCGCGTGGCGTTCTCCGGGATCACGATCTGCGGCTCCAGGGGATAACCGTCGGAGGTCACCATGCGGCCGGTGCCGTCCTTTTTGAAGGCGCCGCTGCGAGTGTACGCTTCTTCACCGTCAGGCATCAGCACGCGGAAAAAGCCGTTACCCTCGATGGCGAGATCGAGATCGTTGCCGGTCTGCTGCAGATCGCCGGTGGTGAAGATCTTCTGCACCGCCGCGGAGCGCGTCCCGAGGCCGACCTGAATGCCGGTCGGCACTTCGTCGCCGTTGACCGATTCGGTGCCGGCCGCGCGGCTGACCTGATAGAGCAGGTCCTGAAAATCGGCGCGGCTTTTCTTGAAACCGGCCGTATTGACGTTGGCCAGGTTGTTGGAAATCACGTCCATGTTGAGTTGCTGGGCGGTCATGCCGGTTGCGGCGGTCCAAAGTGATCTGATCATATCCCTGGTTCTCCTTGCATCATCCGGAGGCGTCTCCCGCGAAGCCGTTCCGGTCGTTGAATTTATCAGCCCACGCGCCCCAGTTCCGCAGCCTTGCCCATCTCTTTGTAGGACTTGATGGCGCGGGTCAGGGCTTCAAAATTGCGCTGCGCATCGATCATCACCGCCATCTCCTCCAGCGGATTGACGTTGGAGGATTCAAGCTGCCCCTGGGCGAGACCGGGGTTGGCAACGCGCGTCTCTCCTGCCGGCTCGGCCGCCGCAAACAATCCGTCGCCGCGTTTTTCCAACTGCTGGGGATCAAGTACGTCAAACACAGCGATTTCTCCGACAATCGCTTCGCCGTCCAGAATGCGGCCGCTTTCATCGATGACCACATCGGCATCCGGCAGATTCACAGGCCCGTTGGCCCCCACCACCGGATAGCCTGCAGCGGTGACCAGGGTGCCTTCGGCATTGAGGCGGAAACTGCCCTGACGGGTGTAGGCCTCCCCTTCGGGCGTTTGCACCTTGAAGAACCCGGGGCCGTTGATGGCCAGATCGAGGTTGTTGCCGGTGGTCTGAAAGGTGCCGGTGCCGTGATCGGTATAGCGCAGGCCGACGCGGCTGTGATTGACGCCGCGTGCCAGGCTCTGCTGGCGGGCATCACTGATGAGGGATTCGAAATTGAGGCGATCTTTCTTGAAACCGACGGTGTTGACGTTGGCCAGGTTGTTGCTGACCACCTCAAGAAGCTGCATGCGGCTGCGGGCCCCGGAGAGGGCGCTGTAGATTCCTGAATTCATCCGTGCGGTGTCTCCCTTGAATTGTTTCTATCTTTTCTCGCTCGCCTTACCTTTCGGATCAACCAGCGGGAAACTTTAGCTCTTTTTGCGCGCCACTTCCGCAAGTTTTACCAACTGCTGCGCTTCTGCGGGGGAGACCTGAAGGACTCCGGCAATCTCCTCCGCCCCCAGCCCCTTGTCGACCAGGGTCGCCACGTGGCGATAGCGCTCCGGCGTCTTTCCTTCTCCAGGACTGTTGCCGCCGTGCAGCCGTTCACGCATGGCTTCGGCCTCCTCGGCGGAAACAGACGCTGCGGTCTCAGTCGCCGGCTCCGAGGCAGGCTCCTGCTGGCAGGGCGCATCCTCTGCAGACTGCTCTGAAACGGGGGACGAGACGGCCGTACGGCGCCACAGAGCGAACTCTTCACGCAAAGACTCCAGATCCCCCCTTACCTTGCGCAGGTTGAGGTAGACAACGATCAACGTCACGCCGACGATCGCCGCCAGGGCCGCAACGGCAAAAAAATTGAAGGTGGAAAGGGCCATGGGGTTGCCTTGGAATCAGGTTCAGAAGCGGCCCGGCCGTGCCAGGCGACTGCTCATGCGTGATTTGAGCCGGGCCAGGGCCTGACTGTGAAGTTGAGAAACGCGCCCTTCGGTCACGCCGAGAACCTCCGCAATCTCTTTCTGGGTCAACTCCTCGTAATAGTAGAGGGCGATCACCAGCCGCTCTTTCTCGGAGAGCTTTTCAAGCAGACCCGCCAGTTCCTCGGTGAGCTGCAGCCGTTCGACATTTTCCTGCGGGGTCGGCATTTCGGGATCGCTCAGGTTGTCCAGAAAGCTGCGCCCCTCTTCATGTTCATCCAGGGTCTGATGCAGGCTGACGCAGCCCAGGTGACTGACCTCTGCCAGCAGGGCGCGATATTCTTCAAGACCCAACTCCATCTCTTCTGCGATCTCGAACTCTTCCGGCGGCCGCCCCAAATGCTGCTCAAGGCGATTGATCGCACGCGTCAGGCGACTCTGCTTGTCGCGCAGGGTGCGGGAGAACCAGTCGGACTTGCGTGCTTCATCGAGCATGGCGCCGCGCATGCGGTGTTCAGCGAAAGTCTTGAACAGAATTCCGCGGCCGGCGTCGTAGCGATTGGCGGCGTCGATAAGCCCCATCATGGCCGCGCTGGCGAGTTCGTCGCGGGTCATGGTCGACGGCACCTGGGTAATCATGCGCTCAACCAGAAAATTGACCAGCGGCAGATGATCCTGAATCAGCCGTTCACGCAGATCGGGTTCCGGCACATAATAGGTTTCGGGAGGGTTCATGGTCACCGTGCCCTCTCAGGCCCCCTGGCCGAACGACAGCAGACGCCGCCAGAAAAACTGAAGACTTCCCTTTGGACCGACATTCTGCGGCGTTGAAATCAGGTTGCGGGCGATGGTTTCAAACGCGGCGCTGGCCTTGGTGCGGGGAAACAGGTCAACCATCACCCGCTGGCGGCGCACCGCTTCGCGCATGCGCTTATCCTGCGGCACGCAGCCCAGATAATCGATAGAGATATCAAGATAGCGGTTCGACACCATGGTCAGTTTGCGGTACACGTCGAGCGCTTCGCCGGCGTCGCGCACCGAATTGACAATGAGATTGAAGCGCTTTTCGTGATACTGTACCGACAACAGCTTCATCAGGGCATAGGCGTCGGTTATGGCGGTCGGTTCCGGGGTGGTCACCACCAGGATGTCCTGTGCCGCCACGTTGAAATAGGTGACGTTCTCCGAGATGCCGGCCTCGGTGTCGATAATGACGACTTCGAAATCGCCGTGCAGGCTGTCGAGATCGTTGAGAAACTTCATCTTCTGTTCCGAACTCAGGCGCGTGACGGTCTGCATCCCCGAGCCGGCAGGCAGAATCTTGATGCCGCCCGGCCCCTCCACCATGATCTCGAGCAGCGAACGGTCGCCGTTGAAGAAGTGATTGAGGTTGTACTGCGGCGTCAGGCCGAAAACCACATCGATATTGGCCAGGCCGAGATCGGCGTCGATGATAAGCACTTTTTTGCCCATCTGCGCCAGCGCCAGGGCGACATTGGAGACCACTGCGGTCTTGCCGACTCCACCCTTGCCGCTGGTGACCGAGAGAACCCGCGCGGCCTGCCGATCGGCCTCAAGCGTGGCGGGAGCATCGGCGGCCGTACCGCTGAAGCGATCGCTCATGGAGCGCAGGGTTCCTGCCTGATCCAACCGTTGCTGCAACATTTCCATAAATCCTTTCCCCTCGCCCTTTTATCCCATGATCATGCGGGCGATCTTCTTTGAATCCGCCACCAGAATGTCTTCCGGCACCCGTTGCCCGTTGGTCAGATAAGCAATCGGAAAATTGTGCCGCAGATGCACGTTGAACAACGCTCCGGCCTGCGAGCACTCATCGATCTTGGTAAAGATCAGGTTGTGGATCGCCACTTGTCCGAAGCGCGCCACCGCATCATAGAGATCTACGTCGCGGGTCGCAGCCGACAGCACCAGGTGGTTCTCCGTGCCCAGCTCCGGCGTCAGAATATCGGCCAGCTCGTTCAGGCTGGTTTCGTCGCGCGGGCTGCGCCCGGCTGTGTCGATCAGGATCAGATCCTTGTCACGGTGGCGGTTAAGCACACCGCGCAACTGTTTGGGCGAAACCACCACGTCCACCGGCACGTTCATAATCTCGCCGTACACCTTGAGCTGTTCCACCGCCGCGATACGGAAGGTGTCGATCGTCACCATGGCCAGGCTTTTGCCGCCGTGCAGCAGGTGGTCGGCCGCCAGCTTCGCAATAGTCGTCGTTTTGCCGACTCCGGTGGGTCCGATCAACGCCAGTCGCCGCTGCTGTTTCTGCTCCGGAGGCGCCGCCCCGACCCGGATCAGGTCGCCGATCACGTCGGCGAAGATGGCGCGCATGACCTCAGGGTCGCGCCTCTGGGCATCGGATGCACGCTGGCAAGCGAAACGTACGATGGTTTCGGCGGCCTCATGGTCGATTCCGCGCTCGCGCAGCAGCGCAACCAGCCCGTCAAGACCCTCTTCGTTGCCTTTTGTACCGTTCGCGCCAGACCGTGCGCGGCGCCGGGACGGAACTGCTGCAGCGAGTTCGTCTCCGGTGGTCTCCGGCGAGGCGCTGACGGGAGTCCGCGCCTCGTTGATGAAGCCGCGCATGATGCTTTTAAGTTCGTCAATCTCACCGCGCAGCGTGTCAAATTCGCGCGGGTTGCGCCGGGGCGTCGCTTCGGGCACCGCTCGCTGAGTTGAGGCGCCGCGATTTTCAGCCCAGATCTCGTCGTAACTCAGTTCATCTTCGAAAGACAGACGCCTGCGATCGCCGCGGGAAGAGGCCAGGGCCTTCTTTTCGCGCATCGCCACCGGAGTCGTAGTCCCAACGCTTCTGGCCGCCTCGCCGGAAGGTTCAACGGCGGCCGTCACCTCGAGGATCGGCTTGCCCAGCACGCCAAGCCCCCCTTTGCGGATGGTGCGTGTCGACAGTATCAGCGCGTCGGGTCCCAGGGTTTCCTTGACCTTCTTCAGCGCCGAAGCCATATTTTCCGATTCAAAAACCTTAACCAGCATTAGCCTTCACCGTTCCGACCGAGCGGATCTTGAGATCCGGGGCCACTTCGTTGTGGGAGATGACCATGAGATTGGGCAGATAACGCTCGGTCAACCTTTTGACGTGAGCGCGAATCGCAGGCGGACACAGCAACACCGGGTCTCCTCCAGCGTATTGCTGGATCGTCTCGCCCAGCGCACTCAGAATATTCTGGGCGCTGGGGGGATCCAGCGCCAGATAGCTGCCCTGACCGCTTTGCTGAACGGCATCCTGGATGCGGGCTTCCACGTCGCGCGCAAAGGTCAGCACCGGCAGCACGCCGTCATCGGTGACGTAGTTGGCGCAGATGGCACGCGACATGTTGCGGCGCACATGCTCGGTCAGCCTCTCGGGGTCCTGTTCGGACGGGGCCCAGTCGGCCAGAGTCTCGAGAATGGTCCGCATATCGCGGATCGAAACGTTTTCACGCAGCAGATTCTGGAACACACGCATCACCGTTCCTAAGTTCAGCAGACCGGGGACCAGCTCCTCCACCAGCTTCGGGTGGCTCTTGGCGAAGTTATCCAGCAAATTCTGTACCTCTTGCCGTCCCAAAAGCTCGTGAGCGTGTCTTTTTATGATTTCACTGATGTGTGTCGCCAGCACCGTGGTGCAGTCAACCACTGTGTAGCCGGCGATCTGAGCCCGGTCGCGCTTCTCCTCGGAGATCCACACTGCGGGCAGCCCGAAGGCCGGTTCCGTGGTCTGCACCCCTTTGAGGTTTTCGGTGGCGGTGCCGGGATTCATGGCCAGAAAATGACCGGGCAGCAATTCGCCGCTGGCGATGGTGACCCCTTTGAGCAGAATGTTGTATTCATTGGGCTTGAGCTGCAGGTTGTCCTTGATGTGCACCGGAGGTACGATAAAACCCATCTCCAGCGCAAATTGCTTGCGGATCGATTTGATGCGCGGCAGCAGATCGCCATCCTGATTGGCATCGACCAGCGGAATCAACCCGTAGCCGACTTCAAGTTCAAGCAGATCGATGGCCAGCATGTCCTCGTAATTTTCCGGTTCGGCAGGCAGCGCCTCCATCTCCTCATGCTCTTCGCGCTCACGCTCCTCCGTCTGACCCTTCTGCACCCGGAAGGCCATGAAGCCCATGGCACCCGAAAGGATAAAAAACGGGACGTGGGGCAGTCCCGGGATCAGGGCAAAAAGCAGCAAAATCCCCGACACAACCCACAGCGCCCGCGGGTGCATGGTGAACTGCCCCTTGAGTTCGCTGCCGAAATCGCCCAGGCCCGCCGTGCGGGTCACCAGGATGCCTGCGGCGGTGGAGATGACCAACGCGGGAATCTGCCCCACCAGGCCGTCGCCGACGGTCAGAATGGTATAGTTGGCGGCGGCTTCGGCCATGGGCATTCCCTTTTGCAGCACGCCGATGACGAAACCCGCGCCGATATTGATCAGAGTAATGATGATGCCGGCGATGGCGTCGCCGCGCACGAACTTGCTGGCCCCGTCCATGGCGCCGTAGAAGTCGGCTTCCTGGGTGATCTCCCTGCGACGGCTGCGGGCGTCCTCTTCGCTGATGAGGCCGGAATTGAGGTCGGCGTCGATGGCCATCTGCTTGCCGGGCATGGCATCGAGGGTAAAGCGCGCCGCGACTTCGGCCACACGCCCTGCGCCTTTGGTAATGACCATGAAATTGATCACCACCAGGATGGCGAAGATGACGATCCCCACCACGTAGTTGCCCCCCACCACGAACTGGCCGAAGGACTGGATCACGCTGCCGGCGGCTCCGGGACCCTGGTCGCCACGCATCAGAATCAGTCGGGTCGAGGCCACGTTGAGCGAGAGCCGGAACAGAGTGGTAGCCAGCAGAATAGCCGGAAAGCCCGCGAAGTCCAGGGGACGCACGGTATAGAGGCCGATGACGAGAATCAGCAGCGCCACCGTGATGTTCATGGACAGGAAGATATCGAGCAGCAGCGGCGGCAGCGGGATAATCATCACCATCAGGATGGAGACCAGCCCGAGAGCCACGATCACGTCGCTGCGGATCACCGATTGCCTGAAATTGAAATTTTTCAGTGCATCCTGAATCACTGTTTGCGTCCTTTGAGGCTGTAGACATAAGCCAGAATTTCGGCCACCGCGCGGAACATCTCCTCGGGAATCGGCTGCCCTAGTTCCACCTCGTACAAGGCCCGTGCCACCGGAACGTTTTCCACCAGCGGAACATTATTTTCGGTGGCGATTTCCCGAATTTTCATGGCCACGGCATCCGCCCCCTTCGCCACCACAACCGGCGCGTCCATCTCGCCTCGCTGGTAGGAAAGGGCCACCGAGAGATGGGTCGGGTTGGTGACCACCACATCGGCGGTGGGCACCTCGGCCATCATGCGCTTGCGCGCCATCTGCATCTGGATGGAACGGATTTTTGACTTGATGTGCGGATCGCCTTCGGTCTCCTTGTGCTCCTCCTTGGTCTCCTGCTTGGTCATCTTCATCTTCTCCTCCATCTCGTAGCGCGTGAAGGCATAGTCGATGGCAGCCAGCAGGATAAGAATGAAGCAGGTCTTCACCAGGATCCAGAACGCCACATGGGCGATGAAATTGATGGTTTTCACCAGCTCCATGTCCATCAGGTACATGGAGTTTTCAAATTCTCCCGCGACGGTGCGATAAGCCACAAAACCCACCAGCAGAACCTTGGCCAGGGACTTGAGCAGGTCGATGACCATGCGCTTGGAGACAAATTTTTTCATTCCGGTGATGGGGTTGAGCTTGCTGAGCTTGGGCTCCATCGGCTTGAGCGTAAACAGCCAGCCGATCTGGGCAACAGAGGCCACAAAACCCATCACCAGCGCCAGCAGGAAAAGCGGCGCCATCATCAGGGCGATCTTCTGCATCAGCATGCTCATCAGCGTTACAACCGAAGCCGGCGTCACTTCAAACTCCGCCGAGCGCCGCCAGATCGTCGCCAGAATCTCGTTGAGATTGTGCCAGAAAGGCGTCGCGTAGAAAAACCACAGGATCATCGCAGTGGTCATCAGCAGAGCTGTGTTGACCTCGCGGCTCTGTGCCACCTCGCCTTTCTTACGGAAATCCTCGCGCCGCTTGGCTGTGGCTTTCTCTGTTTTTTCCTGTCCGCCCGGATCTTCCGCCATGCATTCTCCTACAACAGCTCGAACAGCGTCAGGAACTGTTCGGGAAGTTTTTGAAATTCACGGGCCAGGATGGTGGCGAACAGGCTCATGGTCAGGCCGATTACGATAAAGGCGATGCCGATATTGAGCGGAAAGGAGAGGAAAAATACGTTGAGCTGTGGAAAAACACGCGCCATCACCCCCAGCACCAGGCTCGACAGAATCAGGATTGCCAGCACCGGCGCACTGAGCTTGACTCCCAGCACGAAAATAGTGGCGGACAGATCGAGAATATAGGTAATGGCATCACCGCTGACATCCGCTGTGCCTGGGGCCAGCAGTTGAAAACTTTCGACAATCGCGCGCAGAAAGAAGTGATGGATATCCAGCGAAAGGAAGATCAGGATCGCCACAACGTTCTGGAACTGAGGCACCACCGAGATCTGTCTCTGGGTCTGGGGATCGAAGATATTGGCCGCAGCAAAGCCCATTTTGTAGCTGACCACGGTTCCGCCCAGGATTACCGCGCTGAAGATAAACTGCGCGACAAAGGCCAGCATCAACCCTACCAGCGCTTCGCGCGCCATGAGCAGCGCCAGCACAAACGGGTCAAAGGCGATGGCGGGAATCGTCGCCTCCACCATGGGAAACACCAGAATGGCCAGCATCACCGCCAGCCCGACCCGGATGCGCACCGGAACCTGTCCGCCGCTGAAAATCGGCATGACGGCGACCAGAGAACCGACACGCGCCAGGCAGATGAGAAACGCCTGGAATTTGTCCATGGAGAACAGGGTCAGGTCCACGTGGGGGGAGATCCTTTTATCCGCCCAGCGTGGGGATGGTGTCGTAAATCGACTGGGTGAAGGCAATCATCACCTTGATCATCCAGGGCGCGAAAATCAACAGCGTCACCAGGACCGCCACGATCTTGGGGATAAAGGTCATGGTCTGCTCATTGATCTGGGTGGCGGCCTGAAAGATGCTGATGGTCAAGCCGGTCACCAGCGCGACGATCAGCAGCGGTGCCGTCAGCGTCAGGACGGTTTCCACGGCGCGGCGACCTATATCGACAACAAATTCGGGCGTCATGCACGGCTCCTTATCGATCTTTTCTCATTTTAAAAAGGGACTGCTTCTCTTCCCGGCCCTGATGCACACAAGTCAACCGAAACTTCGGACCAGCGAACCGATCACCAGCTCCCAGCCGTCCACCAACACAAAAAGCAGCAGTTTGAAGGGCAGAGAAATAATGATGGGCGGCAGCATCATCATCCCCATCCCCATGAGGACCGAGGCGATGACCATGTCGATCACCAGGAACGGGATATAGACCAGAAAGCCGATTTGAAAGGCACGTTTGAGTTCCGACAGCATGAACGCGGGGATCAGGGTCAGCGTCGGAATATCGTCACGGGTTTCGGGCTGATCATTGCCTGAGATGCTTACCAGCAATCCCAGGTCGCTTTCGCTGACCTGGCTGAACATGAACTCGCGCATGGGGACGACTGCCCGCTCGACAGCGGAATCGAAAGCAATCTCTTCATTCAGGTAGGGCTGCAGCGCATCATTGTTGATCTGATTGAAAACCGGCGCCATGATGAAGAAGGTCAGAAACAGAGCCAGCCCCAGGATGACCTGGTTGGGCGGCGCCTGCTGGGTTCCCATGGCGTTGCGCACAAAACCCAGCACGATGACGATGCGGGTAAAGCTGGTGGTCATCAGCAGGATCGTCGGTGCCACCGACAGAACGGTGAAAACAAACAGGATGCGCAGCGCAGTGGCCACCTCCTGAGGGCTGTCGGCCTCGGTTACCCCGAAGGAGATGCTCGGCATCCCCTGCGCCTGTGCCGCCACCGGGCAAAGCAGCAGCAGCGCCGCGACAAGCAGAATGCGCTTCATTGCGGCGGCTCCATCTCACTGCGCAGCGCTTTGTCGAAATCCGGCTCCCGCCTTGTGCCCAGGTCGCACAACATCTCAATGCGATCGGCACTGACGCCGAGCAGCAGCTCCCGTTCACGCACCCGCACCAGAAACAGACCCTTGCGGGGCCCGAGCCCCCGGGTTTCCACCACCTTGATGCGCCCTTCGCGCTGGCCGGGGATCATTTTCAACCCCCGCCGCGACAGGGCATACACCAGCAGCATCACCCCGATCACCAGCACGAGCGCGGCCAGCACTTTGAAGCTGGCGGCCAGCATATCGCCGCCGTCCGCTTCAGCTGCGGCCTGTACGCAGGCCGGCGCGCTGAGCATCAGGAGAGTGGCAAGCTTCTTCATGACCGGCGCCTATCCCAGCTTTTCCAGGCGTTCCGCGGGGCTGACCACATCGGTCAAACGCAGGCCGAACTTGTCGTTGACCATCACCGCCTCGCCGCGTGCGATCAGGCGCTGGTTGACATAAACGTCGAGGGGTTCCCCTGCCAGTTTGTCGAGCTCCACCACGAACCCCTCACGCATCTGCAGCAGATCCTTGATCAGGATGCGCGAGCGGCCCACTTCCACCGACACCTGCAAAGGAACATCCAGCAGGAAATCAAGATTTTTCATTTCTTCGCCTGCCGCGTTGGCACCGCCATTGGCATTGCCTGCGGGCTGACCGTTTTCGGCGACATTCACGTTTTTACCGTTGCTCATATTTGATCTCCCTCAGACCTTGCCCTTAATGCGGACGGCCTTGTGGCTGCTCTGCAATCCCGGCAGGGCTAAAAATTTGTGTTTGTCCTCGACAAAGATCTTAAGCGGCGAATTGGGATCGCATCCCAGGTCGATAATGTCGCCCACTTCGAAATTGAGAATCTCGCGCACCATCAATTCCACATCTCCCAGATGAGCCGACACCGTTACGCTCGTTTCTCCCACCTCCTCGCCGATACGCTGTGCCCACAGGGTTTCACGCCGCCCAGGGGTGCCGAGGGTGCGTTCCTTGAGCTTCTCCCGCAGCGGATCGAGGGTGGTGTGGGGGATGGCCAGGGTCATTTTGCCCTTGAGGTTGTCCACCGTGACGGAAAAAGTGGTGATGTGCAGCGCAGCGTCGGGCGGTACGATGGACACCATGCGAGGGTTGACCTCGACCCGAACCAGGGAGCATTCAAGTTTTTCCACCGGCGCAAAAGCTTTCTGAAGGTCCGGGCAGGTATCGGCAATAATCCCCTTGACCACGTTGATTTCAATGGCGGTCATCATCCGGTCGAAGATGGTGAACTTGCCGCCGGTGGTGCCGCCCAGCATCATCTCCAGCATGGAAAAGGACAACTGCTCGTCGAACAGCACCAGGCCGCCGGCCTTGAGGGGATCCATGCGGATTACCCCGATCAGGCCGTTTTTCGGCGCCTTGTTGAGAAAGGATTCGTATTCCTCCGTTTCCATGTCGGCCCGCTTGACCGACACCGAGGTCTGCAGCCGGTTGGTGAGAGACATGCCGTAATTGCGTGCAAACATGTCGAGCAGAATGTCGATGTTCTGAAAACGGCCGCGCCCCGAATTCTGCATACGCAGCAGATCCAGACGGGACACGGATTTCTGCGCGGCGGCGGCAACCTTCGCGGGCTGCTCGTCCCCTTCGGGATCGGTCTCGATCTCACCGTCCTGCACCGCGGCCAGCAGCTCGGCAATTTCTTCTTTTGACAGGATGCGTTCCACGCAATACCTCGTTGGTTCAACCGGTGTTGTTTATGACAGACAGGGTGGACCGGGCCTGCTATTGAACGACGAATTCGGTGAAATAGATTCTTTTGACCCGCGTGTTCCTGAGAATTTCGTTGATCCGGCCGAGCATCTCGGCACGCAGCTGCAGCTTGCCCTGCAGGTCGCGCAGTTCGTCATAGGTCTTGTTGCCTGCCACCAGCAGCACCGCATCGCGCAGCTGCGGCATGCGCTTGTTGATCTCCTCGGTACCGGATCCCTCGACCTCCAGCGTAATGGCGGCTTTGAGGTAGCGCGTCCCCTCATCATCGAGGATATTGACGATAAACGGTTCGATATCCACCATGGGCCCGATGACAGAACTTGTGCCGGTGCCTGCGGAGACCTCGCTGCCGACCGGTGCCGGTGTCGCCCCGGACTGCCGAGTGCCGAGGAAATAGGCTGCCGCGGCAACCCCGGCGGCCAGAATGATTGCAATGACAACCATCATCAGCATCTTGTTATTGTTTTTCCCCGATTCCTGGGCTTCGCCCTTTTTCTTTTCGGCCATGATTTTTAATCTCCAGAATCTTTCTAAAAGGGGAGCTGTTCCCGCGCATCGATCAGATAGGGGAGTTCCTCGCGGGTCGAGCTGGTGCTTTCCAGTACAAATTCCACCCTGCGATTGAGGCTGCGCCCTTCTTCCGTGTCGTTGGGTCCAAGGGGGCGCTGCGCGCCGTATCCGACCGCCGAAAGCCGCTCGATATCCACCAGTTCTTCCTGCACGAAAAATTTCAGGACGCTGACGGCGCGCGTCACGGAGAGGTCCCAGTTGGACATCCCTTCGCTGCGCACCGGAGTATCGTCGGTGTGCCCCTCGATGCGCAGATTAAAAGGCAGCGGCTCAACCATGGCTGCCACCTTGCGCAGCACCGGATAGGCC
>JAXHUR010000063.1:0-19992 GCA_034189505.1 Thermodesulfobacteriota bacterium
TGGTGCCGAAGGCGAGACTCGAACTCGCACGGGCTGTCGCCCACCACCCCCTCAAGATGGCGTGTCTACCAGTTCCACCACTTCGGCGAATGGCTTGCTTTTATACTGGTTTGCTTTTGACTTGTCAATAGCTTTTGGCGCTTATTTTTACTTTTCCGCGGGCGCCGATTCTTCAGCGGGAAGAGCAGGGGCCTGGTCCGGTGTAGCAGCGGGTGTTGCACCCTGTGAAGGAGGTGGTGCCGGTGCTTCCTGCTGAGCCGGAGCGACAACGTCGGGCATGACGCTGCTGGAGCCAGGCTGGCCGGAGAAGTAGCTCAGAATCAGGCTGGTCAGCATGAAGATGACGGCGGCGGCGCCGGTCATCTTGCCGAGGAAGCTTCCTGCGCCCCGCGCGCCGAAAACAGTGCCGCTGGCTCCGGCGCCGAATGCAGCCCCTACTTCAGCGCCTTTTCCGGCCTGAAGCAGGACGATCAGGATCAGAGCGATACAGACAAGTACGTGCAGGATAATCAAGAATGTGGTCATGCTTAAAATCTTCTCCCAAGACAGTTGGTGTCAAACCGGGAAAAACTAACATATTTATCGTGTGGAGAAAAGAGAGAAATTAAATTTTCTCGAAACGCACGATTCGGACGAAATCGGCAACCTTGAGGCTTGCGCCTCCCACCAGGGTGCCGTCGATGTCCTCCTGGGCCATAAGTGCATCGACATTGTCCGGTTTGACGCTGCCGCCGTAAAGGATGCGGGTCTGCGCTGCGACATCGGGGTTGAAGATTCCGGAAATCATGCCGCGCACAAATGAGTGCGCTTCCTGGGCCTGGTCGCCGCTGGCGGTTTTGCCGGTGCCGATGGCCCACACCGGTTCATAGGCGATAACGACCTTCTGCATGTCTTTAGCGGCTACTCCCTTGAGGCCTTCAACGACCTGGCGGCGCAGCACCTCTATGGTCTGTTCCTTTTCGCGCTCCTCAAGGGTCTCGCCAATGCAGAAGATCACATCCAATTCTTCGGCCAGCACCGCCTTGATCTTGCGGTTGATCAACTCATCGTCTTCTCCGAAGATCTGGCGTCGCTCCGAGTGACCGAGAATGACATGGCTGCAGCCTGCATCCTTGACCAGAGAGGGTGAAACTTCACCGGTAAAAGCTCCGCTGTTTTCGAAATAGCAGTTCTGGGCGGCAACGGCGATGTTGGTTCCCGCAACGGCTTTGGCAACGGCGTTCAAGGCGGTAAAAACCGGCGCCACAACGATATCCACATCCTGCTTGTCGCCGACTTCCTTCTTCAGCCCCTCCACCAGTTCAAGGGCTTCGGGAATGGTTTTGTGCAGTTTCCAGTTGCCGGCCAGCATCGGTTTTCTCATTTTTCATCCTCCAATAGCAAAAAAATTTTGAAAAGCATTTCACCACGGAGGTCACAGAGAGCGCAGAAATAATTCTAAGAAAAAAAGACTTTCTCTTTTCTATTTTCTATTTTCAACTCTGTGTCCTCTGTGATCACTGTGGTTCAGATCTGATGTTTTATTTGTCGTCCAAGGCCGCAATGCCGGGCAGCTCTTTGCCTTCCAGCAACTCCAGCGAAGCCCCTCCACCGGTGGAGATGTGAGTCATTTTCTCGTCCAGACCGGACTTGTTGACCGCGGAAACCGAGTCCCCGCCGCCGATGATGGTGGTGGCATCGGAATCGGCCAGTGCCTGCGCGATGGCAAAGGTGCCCCTGGCGAAAGAATCGAATTCGAACACGCCCATGGGTCCGTTCCAGACCACCGTGCCCGCGTTGGCCAGCTCCCTGCTGTACGCTTCGATAGTTTGAGGCCCGATGTCGAGAGCCATCCAGCCGGGTTCGAAGTTCTGGTTGTCGCAGATCTTATGCTCGGCATCGGCCTTGAATTCGGCAGCGATGACGTGATCTGTGGGGAGGAGAAATTTGACGCCCTTTTCCCTCGCCAGCTTCATGAGCTGTCCGGAAAGCTCAAGCCGCTCCTCTTCCACCAGGGATTTGCCGACGTCGATCCCCTGGGCCTTGAGAAAAGTGTAGGCCATGCCGCCGCCGATCATCAATGTGTCGACCTTTTCGATCAGGTTCTCGATGACGGGGATTTTGTCGCTGACCTTGGCGCCGCCGAGAATCGCAACAAAGGGACGCTTCGGATCGGCAAGAGCACCGGCAAGGTATTTGAGCTCCTTGCCCATCAGAAAGCCGGCGACCGCTGGTTTGAGCAGATGGGCAACACCTTCGGTGGAGGCGTGGGCGCGATGGGCGGTGCCGAAGGCGTCATTGACATAGAGATCCATTCCTGCGGCGAGTTGCCTGCAGAATTCGGGATCGTTTTTTTCTTCGCCGGGATGAAAGCGGACATTTTCGAGCAGAAGGATGTCGCCATCAGCCATCGAATTGATCTGGTTTTTGACTTTATCGCCGATGCAGTCCTCAGCCATGGTGACCGGTCGGTCAAGCAGGCGCGAAAGATGAGGCGCCACTGGGGACAGGCTGTATTTGGAGTTGGCTTTGCCTTTGGGGCGGCCGAGATGGCTGGCCAGAATGAGCCGTCCGCCGTTCTCGATGATGTAGCGGATGGTGGGCAGCGCGGCACGGATGCGGGTGTCATCCTCGATTTCACCCTGTTCGCTCAGCGGGACGTTGAAATCGACCCGGCAGAAGACTTTCCTGCCTCGGACGTCGATGTCCTCGATGGTCATTTTACGCGACATTTCTATTCTTTCTCCTTGGTTTACAGATTTACTCTGAACAAGGAACAAGGGGCCGGCACCCTGCTGCAGGCGCCCGCCCCTGAAGTTAAATGGAAGGTTGAAATCAGCGGGTGGCCATGAGACGGGTCAGATCGAGCACCCGGTTCGAGTAGCCCCATTCGTTGTCATACCAGGACATGACCTTGACCAGGTTGCCGGCGATAACGTTGGTCGAAAGGGCGTCGACACTGGAAGAGGCCGGGCTGCCGTTGAAGTCCCGCGAGACCAGCGGCTCCTCGCAGTAGACCATGATCCCCTTGAGAGGGCCTTCTGCGGCGGCTTTCAGCGCAGCGTTGACTTCCTCTTTCGATGTTTTCTTCCTGCTTTCAAACACCAGGTCGACCAGGGAGACGTTCGGTGTCGGTACCCGGATCGCCAGGCCGTCCAATTTCCCCTTGAGCTGGGGCAGCACCAGGCTGACCGCCTTGGCGGCGCCCGTGGTGGTGGGGATCATGGACAAGGCGGCGGCGCGGGCACGGCGCAGGTCCTTATGGGGCAGATCAAGAATGCGTTGGTCGTTGGTGTAGGAATGGATGGTGGTCATCATGCCTTTTTCGATGCCGAAGGCCTCGTCCATCACTTTAGCGACAGGCGCCAGACAGTTGGTGGTGCAGGAGGCGTTGGACACTACGTGATGTTTCGCCGGGTCGTAGTCTTTCTCATTGATGCCCATGCAGAAGGTGGCGTCAACATTCTTTCCTGGGGCGCTGATGATGACTTTGGAGGCGCCGGCGTCGATATGTTTCTGCGCCTTGTCACCTTCGGTGAACAAACCGGTCGATTCGATTACGACCTTGACGCCAAGCTCTCTCCAGGGCAGGGCGCCCGGGTCTTTCTCGGAGAGGACCTTGAGCTTCTTGCCGTTGACCAGGATGTCCTCTCCGTCGGCGCGGATATCGGCGTCAAAGGTGCCGTGAACGGAATCGTACTTCAGGAGATGAGCCAGCGTTTGCGAATCGGTCAGGTCGTTGACGGCGACGATTTCGATATCTTTGTCGTTGAGCGCTGCACGGAATACGTTGCGACCGATGCGTCCGAAACCATTGATTGCTACCTTGACAGCCATTCTGACGTCCTCCTTCAAGTGATTGAATGAATTGAGAAGAAACCAGGAAGAGTATGTGTGCAACTACCGTTGCAAATCGTGATGAACGGATAGTCGACTCCTGGGAAAAGTCTTTGTTAATTTACACCAGAATCAAAAAAACGCAAACCCGTTGTGCGGTTCGTTTTCAGAAAGAGATCAGGGAGGGCGAAAGGTCTCCAGGCGATAGCGGAAAACAGCCTGATTTCAGCGCTTGTAACCAGGCTGCGGCGGTCTCCATCAGGAGCGGTTTTTTACTTGCGAAATCGGCTTGTTTCGGGTATATAGGGCACCGCTTCTGGTTTCTTGGTCGGTGCTGTGCAGGATCTTTGCACGGCACTGTGTTTTTTCGGGAGAAAAGTTTTTGCGGGTTTGTCTGATTGCCAGCGGAAGCAAAGGGAACGCTGTTTATCTGCAGAGCGGCGAGAGCCGGATTCTGGTTGATGCCGGGTTCGCCGCGCGCGAACTGTCCCGTCGCCTGGAGTTGATCGGCGTTGAAGGCCCGTCTCTTGATGCGGTGTTTGTTTCCCATGAGCATGGCGATCATTGCCGTGGCCTGGGTCCGCTGGCGCGCCGTTATCAGTTGCCCGTCTACATGAACCCCGAAACTTTTCAAGCCCTGCCGTCCCTGGGGCGCGTCGCAGCTCTGCATCATTTCGATACCGGCTCAGCCTTTACCTGCCGCGACCTGCACGTTGAAACGATTCCGCTGACTCATGATGCCGCGCGCCCTGTGGCCTATGTCGTTGAAACCCATGAGGGGCGTATCGGTATCGCCACCGATCTCGGTATCGCGACCCGGCTGGTGCGCGAACGGCTCAAGGGGTGCCGAGTACTGATCCTGGAAGCCAATCACGACGAGACCATGCTGCGCGACGGTCCCTATCCCTGGCCGCTCAAGCACCGCATCCGCGGCAATCACGGCCATCTGTCCAACGGAGACTGCGCCGACCTTCTCGGCGATCTGTTGTGGGACGGGCTCGAGACAGTTTTCTTGGCTCATATGAGCGAGACCAACAATCGTGCTGAACTGGCCCTGGAATGCGTGCAAAGGGTGCTGGAAAAGCAGAACCTGTGTCGACCGCAGATCGTAGTGGGGCGACAATCCGAGCCGAGCATCTGCGTTTCCCTGTAAGGTGCGACTTTTCAAAACACGGCGCACCAGCCGTTTCGTGATAACCGGACCTGATTGGTTCACTGATAATAATTGATGACAAGGAGATTGAACAGAGATGATCCCCCGCTATACCCGACCTGAAATGGCCCGTATCTGGGAACCCGAGAACCGCTTCCGTATCTGGCTGGAAATCGAAACCCTGGCCTGCGAACGCCAGGCTGAACTGGGTGTCATCCCCGCCGAGGCCGTCAAAGTGATTCGGGAAAAGGGCGATTTCGATATCGATCGCATCGACGAGATCGAGGCGGAGGTTAAGCACGACGTGATTGCTTTCCTGACTTCGGTTGCGGAATATGTCGGCCCTGACGCCCGTTTCATCCACCAGGGGATGACCAGCTCCGATGTGCTCGATACCTGCCTGTCCGTTCAACTCACCCAGGCCGCAGACGAACTGCTGGCCGACCTGGACATGGTGCTGGAATCGATCAAGACGCGGGCCCTGGAGCATAAGGATACCGTGTGCATGGGGCGCTCTCACGGCATCCACGCCGAGCCGATCACGTTCGGGCTCAAGCTGGCCGGCTGGTATGCCGAGATGCAGCGCAATCGCGAACGCCTCCAGGCTGCGCGCAAAGGGATCGCGACCGGGGCGATCAGCGGTGCGGTCGGCACCTTCGCCAATATCGATCCTTCCGTTGAAGAGTACGTGTGCGATAAGATGGGGCTTGCTCCTGAGCCGGTCTCGACCCAGGTGATCCCCCGCGACCGTCACGCCGAGTATTTCTGCACCCTGGCCGTGGTCGCCTCCTCCATGGAGCGCATCGCCGTTGAGGTGCGGCACCTGCAGCGGACCGAGGTTCTGGAAGCTGAGGAATTCTTCAGCAAAGGTCAGAAAGGGTCGAGCGCCATGCCGCACAAGCGCAACCCGATCCTGTCGGAAAACCTCACCGGCCTGGCGCGCCTGGTGCGCGGCTACTGTGTTCCTGCCCTGGAAAACGTGGCCCTGTGGCATGAACGCGACATCTCCCATTCATCGGTGGAGCGCAATATCGGCCCTGATGCGACTGTGACCCTCGATTTTGCCCTGCGCCGTCTCAACGGCCTGATCAAGAACCTGGTGGTCTACCCCGAGCACATGGAGAGAAATCTCAACCAGATGAAGGGGCTGGTTTTCTCTCAAAAAATTCTTCTCGATCTGACCCAGTCCGGCGTCAGCCGCGAAGACGCCTACCGCATGGTGCAGCGCAATGCCATGAAGGTATGGGAAGAAGGCAAGGATTTTCAGGAAGAGCTGTTGGCGGATGCCGATGTCGTCAAGGCGCTGGGTGAAGACAAGATCCGCGAATCCTTCGACCTCAGCTACCACCTCAAGCACGTCGACACCATCTTCAAGCGGGTCTTCGGCGATTCGTAGGGAACCCAGGCAGGGGCGCACCGACGTGCGTCCTGATTCCGTCTATCACCGCGTTGATTTAACCCGGGTTAATGGACCCAAACGGAAACCATACAGGAGAATTCATGCCCTGGAGAATTATCGTCGGACTCAAGGATGGCGTTCGCGACGCGCGCGGCGAGCGGGTGAAGCGGGAAATCAGCCGCCATCTCGGCATTGAACTGGAAGGTGTGCGCACCATCGATGTCTATACGGTCGATGCAGATCTGAGCGATTCCGAGATCGAGGCAGCCGCAGCGGGGCCTTTCTGTGATCCGATCATTCAGGAATCCGCCATCAACCGCCCCCTGGCTCATGATTTCGACATGCTCATCGAGGTCGGTTTCCGTCCCGGCGTCACCGACAACGCTGGCCGCACCGCAAAGGAAGCCCTGCAGTACCTGGTAGGGCGCAAGTTCCGTGACGGGGAAGGGGTGTACACTTCGGTTCAGTATCTGCTCAAGGGAAAACTCTGTCGCGAGGATGCCGAGCGGGTCGCTCACGACTTCCTCGGCAACGCACTGATTCAGCACTGGACGATTCTGTCGCGCGATGAGTTCGATCCGCAGAAGGGTGTCCCCGTCAGCGTCCCCCGCGTGACCGCAGAAGCACCCCCGGAAATCCGCGAAATCGATCTGCAGGTCGATGACGAAGCCTTGATGCGCATCAGCCGTGACGGCATGCTGGCTCTCAATCTTGAAGAGATGAAGGTTATCCAGTCCTATACCGCCGATCCTGAAGTGGCGGCGCAGCGCC
This sequence comes from Thermodesulfobacteriota bacterium, assembly GCA_034189505.1. Lineage (GTDB taxonomy): Bacteria > Desulfobacterota > Desulfuromonadia > Desulfuromonadales > Geoalkalibacteraceae > Geoalkalibacter_A. The sequence goes on from JAXHUR010000063.1 coordinate 7,140, forward strand.
GCAAGGCGGGGTTGGGAGAAAAGCTCACCGACGCCGAACTTGAGGCCCTGGCCCAGAGCTGGAGCGAGCACTGCAAGCACAAGATCTTCGCCGCCCGCATTGAATATGAGGACGGTTCGGGCGAAAAACAGACCATCGATTCCCTGTTCAAGAACTACATTGCCGAGACGACCCGCCGAGTACGTGAAAACCTGGGCGAGAAGGATTTCTGCCTGTCGGTATTCAAGGACAATGCCGGCGTCATTCGCTTTGACGACGACTGGAGCATTGCCTTCAAGGTCGAAACGCACAACTCGCCCAGCGCCCTCGATCCTTACGGCGGCGCCCTGACGGGAATCGTCGGCGTCAACCGTGATGCTTTCGGAACCGGCATGGGGGCGCGCCTGCTGTTCAATACGGACGTCTTCTGCTTCGCCTCGCCGTTTTTCGACAAACCGCTGCCGCCGCGTCTGCTTCATCCGCGCCGCATTTTTGAAGGCGTGGTTGAAGGGGTTGAGCATGGCGGCAACAAAAGCGGCATTCCGACGGTCAACGGTTCCATCGTGTTCGATGAGCGTTTTGCCGGCAAACCCCTGGTCTACTGCGGCACCGGCTCCATCATGCCGGCAACGCTGCACGGCAGGCCCAGCCACGAAAAAAAGGCCCAGGTGGGCGATCATATCGTGATGGTTGGCGGCCGTATCGGCAAGGACGGCATTCACGGAGCCACCTTTTCCTCTGAGGAGCTGCACGAAGGCTCTCCCGCGACTGCGGTGCAGATCGGCGACCCCATCACCCAGAAACGCATGTTCGATTTTCTGCTGATTGCCCGCGACCGTGGTTACTACAGTTCCATCACCGATAACGGCGCCGGCGGCCTGTCCTCCTCGGTCGGAGAAATGGCCGAGGATACCGGCGGATTCGAAATGCACCTCGACCGCGCACCGCTTAAATATAGCGGCCTGCAGCCATGGGAGATCCTGATCTCCGAAGCGCAGGAGCGCATGACCCTTGCGGTGCCGCCGCAGCATATCGAGGCTTTTCTCTGCCTGGCGCAGGAGATGGATGTGGAAGCCACCGATCTGGGGCATTTCACCGACTCGGGCTATTTCCACTGCCTGTACGACGGGCGTCCCGTGACCTATCTCAAGATGTCTTTTGTGCATGACGGCGTACCGCGCATGGTCCTGCCCGCGCGTTGGCAGGATCCAACCCAGCGCGGCCTCAAGGAGCCCGAACTGTCGGAGCCGGCTGATTATAACGCCACCCTCAAACAGATGCTGGGGCGTCTCAATATCTGCTCCAAGGAGAGCGTGGTGCGTCGCTACGACCATGAAGTGCAGGCCGGAACCGTGGTCAAGCCGCTGACCGGGGTGGTCAACGACGGCCCGTCCGATGCGGCCGTTATCCGCCCGCTGCCCGAAAGCAACGCTGGAATCGTCGTCTCTCACGGGCTCTGCCCCCGCTACAGCGATATCGACACCTACCACATGATGGCCTGCGCCATCGATGAAGCTCTGCGCAATTATGTTGCGGTCGGGGGCGATATCGGACATGTCTCGGGGCTCGACAACTTCTGCTGGTGCGACCCGGTGGAGAGCGAGAAGACGCCGGACGGTGCCTACAAGGCGGCCCAGCTGGTGCGGGCCAACCAGGCCCTGCGCGATTATTGCGTGGCTTTCGGCGTGCCATTGATTTCCGGCAAGGATTCGATGAAAAATGATTATATGATCGGCGACCGCAAGATATCGATCCCGCCGTCAGTGCTGTTCTCTGTGATGGGGCGTATCGATGATATCCACAAAGCGGTCACCATGGATGTCAAGCAGCCTGGCGATCTCGTTTACCTGCTGGGCGAAACCCGCAACGAACTCGGAGCTTCGGAATACTACACCATGCATGGGGAAGTAGGATGCCAGGTTCCCACGGTGGATTCGACGACCGCCCTCAAGCTGTTTCAGACCATTAACCGGGCCCAGCAGCAGGCAGTGCTCGCTTCCTGCCACGATCTATCCGACGGCGGCCTGGGCGTCGCCCTGGCCGAAACCGCTTTTGCCGGCGGGTACGGAGTAAAGGCTGACCTCAGGAACGTGTCCACCCCTGAGAAGATGCGTGCCGACCAGATTCTGTTCAGTGAAACGCCGAGCCGCTTTCTGGTGACGGTTCGTCCTGAACAGCGCGAAGCCTTTGAAGGTATCTTCGGCGGTCAGAACCTGGGCTTGATCGGCGTGGTGACCGAGGCGCCCATATTGCGCATCGACGGATTGCAGGGAGAACTGCTGGTGGAAGAAAACATCGACGCATTGAAGGCGGCCTGGCAGGCCCCGCTGGAGGAGATGTAAGGATATGGCTGAACAGGTACGCGCTGTCGTCATCGCCGGCAACGGCACCAACTGCGAGCGCGAGGTCGCGACTGCCTGCCGTATGGCCGGCTGCGATTTGGTCGATATTGTGCATATCGCGGAACTTCTGGCCGGTCGCTGTCGCCTCGACGATTATGATTTACTCAACCTGGCCGGGGGGTTTCTCGATGGAGACGACCTGGGCAGCGCCAAGGCTGGGGCCAACCGTCTGCGTCATGCCCGTGTCGCTGGAACCGAGAATCACCTCATTGACCAAGTGCTTCGATTTATCCAGGACGGCAAGCTCATCATGGGCGTCTGCAACGGGTTTCAGCTCATGGTGAAAATGGGACTGCTGCCGGCTCTCGACGGCGATGTCCATACTCAGAGTGCGAGCCTGACGTTCAACGACTGCGGACGTTTCGAAGACCGCTGGGTGAATCTGAAGGTCGATCCCCAGTCGCCCTGCGTTTTTACCCGTGGGATCGACCAGATGTATCTTCCCGTTCGCCACGGTGAGGGCAAATTCGTAGCCGACTCCGATGATGTGCTTAAAGCCATCGAGTTGCGCCATCTTGCCGTTATGAAGTATGCTGATGCTGTGACAGGTGAACCGACCGATCAGTATCCGTTCAACCCCAACGGGTCCATGAATGCCATCGCCGGCGTCTGCGACGAAAGCGGCCGCCTGTTCGGCCTGATGCCCCATCCGGAGGCTTATCTCTTTCGGGTGCATCATCCGCGCTGGACCCGCGAGCAGAATCTACCCGAAGAAGGGATGGGATTGTGGCTCTATCGCAATGCTGTTCAGTTTATTCGGGATGAAATTCTTTAAACATTGTTCGACCCGGGATTTATGCCCGGGTTTTTGACTTTTCTCCAGACTCAGAGGAGTATCCCCGCTTAATGTTTGACAAGTTTCAGGATGAATGCGGAGTCTTCGGGATCTTCGGCCACCCCGAAGCGTCCAACCTGACCTATCTCGGTCTTTACGCGCTTCAGCATCGCGGCCAGGAAAGCTGCGGCATCGTCAGCTCCGACGGCGGAAATTTGCACGCTCATCGCGGCATGGGGCTGGTTGCCGATGTGTTCCGTGATGAATCCCTGTTTTCACGCTTGTGCGGCAGCAGCTCGATCGGCCATGTGCGCTATTCCACCGCCGGCACCAGCGATCTGAAAAACGTCCAGCCGATCATGGTCGACTACCTGCGCGGCAGCATCGCCGTGGCTCATAACGGCAACCTGGTCAATGCCCAGGAAGTTCGCAATGAGCTGGAACTCTCCGGGTCGATCTTCTCGACCACTTCGGATACGGAAGTTCTGGTTCACCTGCTGGCCCGGGTACAGGCAGACTCTCTTGCCGAACGGGTCAGCGAGGTATTGAAGGTCGTACGCGGCGCATACAGCCTGGTTTTCCTGACGGAAACGCGGCTGGTGGCGGTGCGCGATCCCAACGGCTTTCGCCCTTTGGTGCTGGGCAAGCTCGACGGTGCTTATGTCGTTGCCAGTGAAACCTGTGCTTTCGATCTTATCGAGGCTGAGTTCATCCGCGAGGTGGAACCGGGGGAGATGATTGTCATCTCCAAAGATGGCTTGCAGTCCTATCATCCCTTTGACAAGGTCACGCCCACCCCCTGTGTCTTTGAACATATCTATTTTGCCCGCCCCGACAGCATCATCTTCGGACGCCAGGTGTACGGCGTGCGCAAGGAGTTCGGGCGTGTTCTGGCGCGCGAGCATGAGGTCGAAGCGGATGTGGTGATCCCCATCCCCGACTCGGGAGTGCCCGCTGCTATTGGCTATGCCGAAGAGTCCGACATCCCGTTTCAGCTCGGCCTGATCCGCAATCATTATGTCGGCCGGACTTTCATCGAGCCGCAGCAGTCCATCCGCCACTTCGGCGTCAAGATCAAACTCAACTCGGTACGGGAAGTGATCGAGGGCAAGAGGGTGGTGGTCGTGGACGATTCCATCGTGCGGGGCACCACCGCGCGCAAGATCATCAAGATGGTTCGCGCCGCCGGGGCGCGCGAGATCCACATGCGCATCTCCAGCCCGCCGACCAGCTTCCCCTGCTACTACGGCATCGACACGCCAACCCGCAAGGAACTGATCTCTTCGTCTCACACGGTGGAAGAGATCAACCGCTATATAACCTCCGATACCCTCGGATACCTTTCCCGCGAGGGGATGCGCGAAGCGGCCGGTGACCCGGGCGTAGGCGGCGGTCATTTCTGCGATGCCTGTTTCAGCGGCTACTACCCGGTCAAATTCCCGCGCCTCAAAGCCGACAGCCAGTTGGGGTTGTTTTGAGGGGAGTGATGCGTGAGGCGTGATGTGTGAGGCGTGACAGGGGTCACTGGTTATGATGAAAGATGAAATTATTTTTTTCGGAGGTTGGTTATGACTCAGGAGGAACGGCAGGAACTGATGGGAATTGTTCGCGAGCTTTCATACGAAGAGCGCGAAGTGACCCTGGCTTCGGGGCGCAAGAGCAATTTCTACTTTGACGGCAAGCAGACCACCCTGCACGCCAAAGGCGGATTGCTGGTAGGCAAGGCGTTCTGGCAGGAAGTCAAAGCCTTTGGCGGAAAGATCGACGGCGTCGGCGGCCTGACCCTGGGAGCCGACCCGATTGCGACCGCGACCTCCATCGCCGCCTGCCTTGAAGGCGAGCAGGTGCATGCCTTCATCATCCGCAAGGAACCCAAAGGGCACGGGACCGGACAGTGGCTTGAAGGGCGCAAGAATCTGCCCCCCGGTTCACGGGTGGTTATTGTTGAGGATGTCACCACCACCGGCGGTTCGTCCATGAAAGCCGTGAGGCGTGCCCAGGAAGAGGGGCTTGAAGTGCTCGGCATCGTGACGCTGGTGGATCGTGAAGAAGGTGCGCGGGAGAATATCGAAGGTGCCGGACAGCAGTTGCGTGCGGTGTTCACCCGGACCCAGGTTGTTGGTTGATTTCCGGGAAAATCGTGCCTTAATCCCAGATTTCGTCCCGATTTGCAGGTTTTTGATGCTGCCGTGTGCGTTGCAGCAGCCGCTGTTCGCGGTGGGCGATATCCCGTAAGCGGCTCTTTTTGATGGGCCGCATCATGACGGAATAATCCTCCGGCATGAAATAAATGACCCGTCCATGAGTGCCGCCCAGATCCTGCGCCACCAGGGGAATTTTTTCCTTGCGAAGGAAGTCGCGAATAAAGAGGCAGTTCAGTTGCCCGACCCCGGGAGCGGCAGGGTCGTGCGGGCCGAACATGGTGGCGCCGCCGAAGGCCTTGCAGCGTAAGTTTTCACGCTCTGCTCCCAGTCTGAGCATAGCGTTGATCAGCATCTCCATGGCGTGGATGCCGTAGCGGGCCGATTCCGTCAGCAGCAGAGGGACATTGTAGCGATTGATGGTTCCGCTCAGAAGAAAGTGGTTCATGCCGATGACATGGTTGACCGGATCATACAGGCAGGCTGCCACGCAGGAGCCCAGCAGGGTCGAGAGGCATTCGGCCTTGTCGGTGACGTGATAGTTGCCGGGTAGAATGGAAATAAAATCCCGGCCGATGATGGACTGATCACTCATATATCGATTTGAATCTGCAGGATGTCATTGTCATGGATGATCGCAGCGCCATAAAAAAATGTCCGTTGTTTGCCGGAGTCACCGATCAGGATCTTGAACAGCTCGCCGCGGTCTGCCGTCGAAGAGAGTATAACAAAGGCGAGGTGCTTTTTTCCGAAAAGGAACCCGCCAATGGTTTTTACGTCGTCGTCGATGGCAATGTCAAGGTCTACAAGCTGTCGTCCGAGGGTAAGGAGCGGATTCTGCACATCGTTCATCCCGGAGAAAGTTTCGCCGAAGCCGCCATGTTCGCCGACGGCTGCTATCCGGCCTTTGCCGAGCCTGTGCGCAAAGCCACCGTCCTCTTCTTTCCCAAACAGCCCTTTATCGAGCTGCTGCAGACTCATACCCGGATTCCCCTCAACATGATCGCGGGGCTGTCCCGGTTTTTGCGCCAGTTTGCCGGGCAGATCGAGGATTTGACCTTCAAGGATGTTCCTACCCGCCTTGCGCGCTACCTGGTCGAGCTGGCTGAGGACGGACGCGATGTCGTCGAACTGCCCATCTCCAAAACCCAGCTTGCCTCGCGGCTTGGCACCGTCAGTGAAACCCTGTCGCGCACCCTGCGCAAACTCTCCGAAGATGAGCTGATCAAGGTTCAGGGCAAAACCATCACCATTCTGGATCATGACCGCCTCGAAGACCTGGCGGAAAGCTCCCGCGAATCCCTTTGATTTTTCTCCTCACCCCTCACTTCTCATGTTTTTTGACCTTGATCAATGCCTTTCACAACTCAGCCCGGTATTCTGCCTTCATAAAAAGGGAGGCAGCGCGGTGAAAGATCAATCGGATAAACAGGAAATCAAGGACTTCAAGGTTCTGGCCCAGTTTACTGCAGTTTACTGTCGCGCCCATCATCAGGGAGCCAAGCGACCCCTGCAACCCTCTGAGGTCGATGTAGAAGGCTTGAACCTGGAGCCTCACTCGTTGTGCGAAAAGTGCCGTGAATTTCTGGCCTACGCGATCGAGCGCAGGCAGCGCTGCCCCCTTGACCCGAAACCGAGCTGCAAGCACTGCGAGATCCACTGCTACCGGCCGGGTCATCGTGAACAGGTCAGGGAGATCATGCGTTTTTCCGGCAGTCGTCTGATGCTGCGCGGACGGCTCGATCTGCTCTGGCACTACTTCTCTTGAATCCGTGAGGAGTGAGGCGTGAGGCGGAAAGAGTGAAGAGATACACCGCAAAGGAGACAAATATGATTCGCGAAATCGTCAAAATCGATGAAGATAAATGTGATGGCTGCGGACTGTGCGTTCCGGCTTGTGCCGAAGGGGCCATTCAGATCATTGACGGAAAGGCCAGGCTGATCGCAGACAACCTCTGTGACGGTCTGGGCGCCTGCCTGGGCGACTGCCCCCGGGATGCCATCACTATTGAGAAGCGGGACACCGAGGCCTTTGATGAAGAGGCCGTAGACCGTCACCTGGACGAAAATCCTTTAGCGGAGAAAGCCTCCCCGGCGGGGCAGGGCGGAGGGTGCCCTTCGGCTCGCGCCATGTCTTTCGGTGCGCCGGAAGATAAAGGCGCAAACAAGGAGGAAGAACCCGCGCAGCGCCCTTCACAGCTGCGCCAGTGGCCGGTTCAGCTGCACCTGCTGCCGCCCACCGCACCCTTTTTCCAGCAGGAAGATCTGGTTCTCGCAGCGGACTGTGCGGCGTTTGCCTACGGTGATTTTCATCAGGATCTGCTGCGCGGCAAGGCACTCGCTATCGGCTGCCCCAAGCTTGATGACGGCAAAGCCTATCTCGATAAATTGATCGCCATTCTCAAACATAACGATATTCGGAGATTGAGCGTTGTACATATGGAAGTGCCCTGCTGCTCTGGTCTTATCATGCTCGCCCGGGAGGCTATTGTGCAAAGTGGTCTGGATGTCGAGTTGAAAACCATCCGCGTCAGCGTCGACGGCCGGCTTGAATCCTGATTGACCCATTTGTTCTGCGGAGTTATCCTCGACATTGTCGCATGAATTTCAAGAGGATTGCTGATGACGGATATGGATCAGGAAAAAACCACCAGCCGCATGACTTTGACAGTGCGATATGCCGAAACGGACGGGCAGGGGGTGGTTCACCATTCCCGCTACCTGGTGTGGTTCGAGGAGGGGCGTTCCGACTTTTTGCGCCAGCAGGGGCTGCATTATTCGGAATTTGAAAAGGCCGGGTTTTTTATCGTGGTGGCCAAGGCCGAAGTCACCTACAAGAACCCCGCCCGCTATGAAGATGTCATCACCATCGAAACGACGCTGGAACGCATGCGGGGTAAGTTCCTCGAATTCACCTACCGCGCCCTGGGCCCGGGCGGGAGCCTGATTGCAACCGCCCGTACCGCCCATATTGTCATCGGCCCGACCGGAAAACCCTGTGCTCTGCCCTCTGAATGGGTCGATCGCATCCTGTAGGTGTGCCTTTCGGACAGGGCTCCGGCTGGATAAAAAGCGTTGACAAAGCGCGCGCCAACCTGCTATAAACCCGAATCACTTCAACACAAAAGAAGCCACACAGGGCGCTTAGCTCAGCGGGAGAGCACTGCCTTCACACGGCAGGGGTCACTGGTTCAAATCCAGTAGCGCCCACCAAATAATTCAAGGGGTTAGCGAAAATTCGCTAACCCCTTTTTAACTCAGGATGATGCCAACCTGGTTTTCGAAAGAATTTTGCTTTAGAAACTGAAATCCTGCTGAATCGTCTCCCCCGATACCAGGGTCACATCTGCGACCACAGTTTCTTTCCCTTCCGTCGAAGCGACTATCTGATAATCACCCACCGGAAGTTGTTCCTCAAAAGCGCCTCCGTTCGCGAGGTTGATCGATCTTACGGTAGCAGTAACCGGCTCTTCAGAACCGGTACAGGCCATTTCCTGGCGGAAATCGATGGTGACCGAAACCTCGTCATCAGCGCCGACGACCTCCACAGTGCCGCTGATAGTGCCGGACTCTTGCGCTTCGGCGAGGGCGAAATCCGTATCGTTTGCGATTTCATCTGTTTCAAGGCTGACAACCGTGCATTCCGGCTGATAGCCTCCTTTGACGGCAACGATATTGTAGTTGCCGGGCAATAGGAGAAGGGCATAATTGTAATCTTTCTCGTTGCCGTTATCGTTGGAAAGGGTTCCCGCTTCAATGGTGACCTTGTCTTTTTCATCGGCTTCGTCGGTGTGGGTCTGGGCTGAAACATAGGCTTCCGGCAATAACGCCGGCTGCTCAAGATCTGCATCCATGACGGTCCCGGTTACTTTGGCCATTTCCATGGTATTGCGAACCTTGATCGTCGGTTTAAGATTGTAATTCCCACTTCTACCAGCCTTGACCACCGAGCGTCTGGCATCAAAGTCGAGGATAATTTTCGTTGTTTCACCCTCATGGATATCAAATCCCCTGACCAGCTTCAGGCCGGTATTCTGCCCGCTGGGGACTTTCAACTCATGGTTGTCATCATCCTGAGTAATAATATAGTTGGCATGAGGATGAGCCTCTTCAAGAAGGTTCGTGGATGAGTCGGGTGTATCACCGATGATCAGGCGCATCTGGGTGTAATGCCCACTTTCCAGGGTCTCTTCTCCCAGGGTTTCCTCTACGCCGTTGACCAGGTCGAGAAGATTGTAGGTCTGTTGGGGTTCGGCGACAGTTTTCCAGCCGGCGTTGCCATCTTTTTCACCGTTTCCGTTATTATCGTCGATACTTTCTCCACGATGGACCTCCACCCGGTCGATGGTGACGTAGACGGCCCGGTACTCATCGGTCGTTGCGTCGGTCAGAGACGTCTCCAGAGTTCCTGATCCCGATGGCGTTGCGCTGCTGCTGCTACTGCTGCCGCCACCGCCGCCGCACCCGGCCAGTAAAAAGGCGCATAGGGGGAGCAGAAAGAGTAGTGGCCATTTGAGAAAAATCTTTTTGAACATCCTGTTTCTCCTTTCAGATTTGAATGACATTGAGCATAACACCTTGACCTGAAGCAAATCGCATGCCTCAACGTCCCGCACTTATCATCTCCCGTTTTCTTGCAATCTCCCCTCATGCTTGCAATCCCGACTTGATCCTGCCAGAATTTTACCAGAGTTAACCCGGGTTATTCATGAAGCTTTGTCGCGAAACCGGCAAGTGTCTGTCAGATCAGGCCTGGCACAGGGAGTTGCCCTGCAGACGTACTCACAGTACGTCGAAGCGCAAGGAGCGAGCACGGCTTGAGATGGCAGGCAATTGGCGGTTGCAGCAGAAGTTTTCATGAATAATCCGGGTTAAAGGAGACGACATGGATTTGATCGAAATTACCCGCCAGCTTGCGCTGGATCTCAACACACTGGAATTCAGTCCGCCGGTGACCCATGTCTATAACCCCCTTGAGTATGCCCGCCAAAGCCATGAAAATTTTCTGAAACGTTTTGGAGAAGGGCGCAAGGAAGTTGTTTTTCTGGGGATGAACCCCGGCCCCTGGGGCATGGCGCAGACCGGAGTGCCCTTTGGTGAAGTCGGCATTGTTCGCGACTGGCTTCAAATTGATGAACCGGTCGGCCGACCGGAGCAGGAACACCCCGTTAAACCGGTAACCGGAATGGACTGCACGCGCAGCGAAGTAAGCGGGCGACGTCTTTGGGGGCTTTTTCGCGAGAAAGCAGGAACTCCCGATGCCTTTTTCTCCCGTTTTTTCGTGCTCAACTACTGCCCGCTGCTTTTTCTTGAAGAAACGGGGCGCAATCGGACCCCGGCGCAGCTTCCCGCGGCCGAACGCAGGCAGATCATGTCGATCTGCGATGAGGCGTTGCGTCGCTTTATTGAGACACTGGGGGTGAAAATTGTGATCGGGATTGGTCAATACGCTGAAGACCGGGCGCAGGAGGCTCTGGCCACGAAGGATCTGCGGATCGGGCGCATCCTGCACCCCAGTCCGGCCAGCCCGGCCGCAAACCGCGATTGGGCCGGCACCGCGCTGCGCCAGCTCGATGAGCTTGGCATCCGGTTGGATGAAAAACCTGGGACGAAGGCTGGATAAAGCATGCGGGTTGTCTCCATCAGTCGCCGCACCGATATCCCGGCTTTTTACAGCCAGTGGCTGATTAATCGAATCCGCGCGGGCTATGCCTGCAGTCGCAACCCCTTCAACCCACGCCAGATCTCGACTGTGATCCTGCAGCCCGACAAGGTGGCCTGTCTGGTTTTCTGGAGTAAAGATCCCCGGCCGCTGCTGCCGCACCTGGATGAGCTGACTCAGCGACGGTTCCGCATGCTCTTTCACATCACGGTCACCGGTCTCCCCGAGTCTCTTGAACCCCATGTTCCATCCTCGGAAGAGGTTTGCAGTGCAGTGCAGCAGCTTGCGCAGCGCCTGGGACCGGAAAAGCTCATCTGGCGGTTTGATCCCATCGTTCTGGGCCGTGATTTCATCGTTGCACAGACGCTTGACCGCTTTGACCGCCTCGCCGCTGAATTGGCAGGCGCGGTGCAGTCGGTGCGGATCAGTTTTCTGCAGCGCTATGCGCAGGTGAAGGCGCGTTTGCGGAACATTTCCGGGATTGATGACCTCGACGGCCGGGCTTGCCATGGCAAGGTTCCGAGTCTGGTCGCCGAAACGGCGGCGGGTTTGGCTGAAATCGCCGCCAGGTATGGTTTGAAAATCTTCTCCTGCGCTGAGCGATTCGACCTCGCGCCCTGGGGAATAGCTCCGGGGCGCTGCCTCGATCCGGAGTTGTTTGAAAAATTGTTCAATCTGCGACTCGACCCGCGTAAGGATCCTGGCCAACGCCCGTCCTGCGGCTGCATGCGCAGCGTCGATCTGGGGATGTACGGCACCTGTTGCCATGGCTGTCTTTATTGCTATGCCGCGACGGACAGGGCTCTGGGGGCTGCCGTTCACGATCCGGAAAGCCCGCTGCTTTTCGGACGGCTTCCGCAGGAAAAAGCGCAGGGGGAGCTGTTCGCTTGAGTGATCAGGTTAAATCGAGAACCCTGAACAGGTGAGGATGATTATGCTTGGAGCGCTGGCCGGGGACATCATCGGATCTCGCTTTGAATTCAACAACCACAAGAGCAAAAAGTTCGAACTGTTTGTCCCCCAATGCACCTTTACCGACGACAGCGTGCTGACCGTGGCGCTGGCCGACAGTCTCATGAGCGGCGAGGATTATGCCGCTGTCCTGCGGAGCTACTATCGCCGCTATCCCGATGCCGGTTACGGAGGGCGCTTTCACCAATGGGCGCGCTCACCGCAGATGGGGCCCTACAACAGCTTCGGAAACGGTTCCGCCATGCGTGTCAGTCCGGTGGGTTGGTTTTTCGATGACCTTGAACGTGTTCTGGACGAGGCCCGGAAAAGCGCCATGCCGACTCACAATCACCCCGAAGGGATCAAGGGAGCGCAGGCAACCGCCGCCAGTATTTTTATGGCCCGCCGCGGTTGCGGTAAAAAGGAAATCAAGGATTACATTCAACAGACTTTCAATTATGACCTGCAGCGTAGCCTGGATGACATCCGTCCCGATTACACGTTCGATGTGACTTGCCAGGGGTCGGTGCCAGAAGCGATCATCGCTTTTCTCGAATCCAGCGATTTTGAAGATGCCATCCGCAACGCCATCTCGCTCGGCGGCGATAGCGACACCATCGCCTGTATCACTGGTGGAATTGCAGAGGCTTTTTATGGAGGTGTGCCGGCTGAAATCGAGCAGCACGTCTGGTCGTTTCTCGATCGTTCACTGGCCGTAACGGCCCGACATTTTGTGCGGCAGATTCAGTAATTGCCAACGCTCTTCTTTTGGTTGCCCCTTTTTGAACGAGGCGTTTTATGGCAGCAGTACTTACATTTCTGTTGATACTCGGCATCAAAAGGCCAGATGGGCGATTTGTCGGGGCGCCGACCAAGGATACCCGGGTCAAGGTCGATGATGTCATCATTATCTACGGGCGTGAAGAAACAATCGAGCAGTTGG
>JAXHUR010000064.1:0-19913 GCA_034189505.1 Thermodesulfobacteriota bacterium
CAATTGCTCTCGCTGCTTCGACGTACGTAAGTACGCCTCATTGCTCGACAATCGCGCGCCTTGCATTTGGCGCTTTTTGCTTAGCCATCGACATTGATGCTTTTTTGCGAAAGCATCAAAAAACAGTAGTTCATATGAACCAAACGGATTTCCTGCAAATAAAGAGCCACTTTCAACTTTCAGAAAAAAAGTCAATGCGAGGCTTATCGGGGAGGAGCCCATGCAAATGGCACAAATCAAAATAAAGCTCGAGCCCTTCGATATGGTCTTTTTCGAGCCTGTAATCCATGATTGTCCAGTATTCGGTTATTTCAGAGACGGTCAAACTTAAGTTGTCGGAGACAGCCATCGCCAGAGGCTTTTTGTCTTTCAGGGATTTTTCAAGGGAGGTCTTCAATTTTTCTTTTAAAAGATTCAACTCCCGGCGCTTGTTCTCCGCCGCCTCGCGCCGTACGATCCACAGCGCGAAGACAAAAGGCTTGCCCGTGTACTGGTACCAGAGTTCTCCCAGGTCATAAATCCGACACCCCGGCGGACAGCGCTTGCTCATCTTAAGGGCGCGGTCACCGATGAGCAGGGAGGGTTGCTTCTGTTCGATGCATTCTTCGACAGAATTTTCCGGCACCTGGAAATCGACTTCGCGCAGGCCGACAAACTCCCTGAGAAGAATTTTGAGCAGGTTGACGGAGGTGGCCGACTCTCCGGTCAGGGCGACCTGACGGCCCTCGAGTTCCGGCAGAGTGCAGGGCGAGAACAGCAGAACACTCTGGACGGGGCCTTTGGAACTGATGGACAGATCGGGAAGCAGCACGTACTTCTGCCAGTGCAGTCCGTATTCAAAGGAGGATGAGGGGCTGAGATCGAGCTTGCCTTCAGCCAGCATGGCATTGAGCTGGGACGGGACGCCATGCACGATGTTGCCCTCGAAACCGACCTCACGCAGGTAATGAAAGAAAGGAACGCAATTGAGATAGGCGATATGCCCGACGTTGAGTGTCATGGTGTCTCCATTCCCAGCAGCGGGCCATCTTCATCCTTGCGAACCTGGGCAATGAAACGAACCCCTGCCTGTTCAAGTAAAAGACCGCTGATCCGCAGATAATCGGTCACGGCATTATTGTAGTCGGCCAGCGCGGCCGTTTCGTCGAAATTCGCCGCGGCGAGGTCCTGCTCGCCTTCGAGAACATCGCGGGTGGTGGCCAGCCCCACCTTCTGACGCTTAAGCAGATTGTCGAGCTTTTCTTCGGCAAGACGACGCCCGGTTCGTGTGACATCCACAATTTTGTCGCTGACCTCGATCTGGCGAAGCGCGGCACGGATTTCAATGCGAACCTCTTCCTTGAGTCGGTTGAGCAATACGCTTTGCTGTCTTCGAAGCAGACGGACCCGCGTCAAATCATTACGGGCCGCGCGATTGCCGACCGGATAGGACAACTCAACCCCGACCTGCCAATTGGCCAGATCGTCGTCGGCCAGATCTCCGACCGTATCGGCGTAGCGATCATCAAACCCTCGATGAGAATATTCAGCAGCCAGATCCACACGGGGCAGAACCTGGTTGCGAGCCACCTCCCCCTCGATGTCGAGCCGCTCGATGAGCCGCATCTGCTGCATGATTTCCGGGCGTTGCCGCAGCGCAGAGGCAAAGCCCTGCTCTTCACGGAAATGGACAGGCTGTCGTTCGAGTTCAAGGTCCGCCGGGGCGACCGGTCGGTCGGAACGTACCAGAAGCGCGATCTGATCGAGGGCATCATCGTAAGCTCTGCGGGCATCGAGCAAATCGCGCTCGCGCTGCTTGACCCCCACTTCCGCTTCAAGCACCTCGACAGGGGGCAATACGCCGCTTTCGAGCCGCGCCTTGTTGTCACGCAGGATTTCCCGTGCCAGATCCAACGATGCCTGGCGGTATTCCAGGTTCTGGCGCAGCCGCAGTGCATTGTGATAAACGTTGCGCAGCCGGGACAGCACATCAAATGCCCGCGCCCGCAGATTCTGAACGGAAATCTGGCGTTCCTTGATTGCGAACAGAATGCCCCGTTCCGTGACGGTGCGGCCGCGATCGCGCAGCAGGGGTTGAACCAGGCTGAATTTGAGAGTGCTGTCGTAGTATGGATCGATTGCAAGGATATTGTTGTTGCTGTCGTCGCGCCCGTTGGTGAAGGAGGCCGAGGCACGGGCGCCGGTCGGAAGAAGCTGCGACAAACTCAGATTGAGACGTCGATATTTGACTTCGTTGACATCGCTGGTACTGATGACCGAGATATTGCTGAATTCCCGGCTCACGCCGAGAGCCGCCTCGGCTTCAGCCACCGGATCGTAGATACCGTAGGCACCGGACACCTGGGCGTCACTGGCACGCGTCTCATAGGACTGCGCCGCTATTTCGAGGTTGCGTTCCAGCGCAACCCGGGTGAGTTCTGCCAGTTCCATGTGCACGGGCGATTGCTGCGCGCCTGCAGAAACGGCGGAGACTGCGCAGAAAAAAAACGAAAATAAAAACGGACGAAAACACAACATCGCGTTCACCAGAGAAAGATTAAGAACTCAACCGCAAAATGATAGCGCGGGCGACAGGGCTTTTTCAAAGTATTTTTCATCCCCCGTTCTTTGCGTATTTTGCTGAAGCGAGATTGCGGGCCCGCGCCCATTCATGCTCCCGCAGGCAATCTTCCTTCAATCCAATGGGGAGGCAATCGGCAAATGAATGGATTAATGCCTCTTCAACTTGCAACTCGCTGGCAGGCTCGCTGCGCAGACGGTTGATCCAATCCACAGATTCTTCGAGTACCCTGCGTCCCTTTTTCTTTGATTCCGGATCCACTTCCGCAGGGGAGAGAATCTCCCACAGCAAATCCAGGTCCATCTCCAGAGGCAGCGAGCCATGCTGCAGAAAAGCGCCACCTTGCCTTTTCTGGGCACTTCCGGTCAATTTGCGTCCGTTGCGTACAATTTCGTAGCTTGACGGGGCCGCGAAACAGACATTGGACGCTTCACGCACATATTCGGTTCGTCGCCGCCTGGGTTCAAGGGTGCATTGAACCTCCAGGCCTGTATAAGCCGAAAGAAGCGCATCCGCGATCAATCGATAATTATCAAGAATGGAAGAAGAGAAAGGGGGCACATTCTCTCGCGTGATCACGGCATAGGTCATTTCCCGTTGATGCAGGACGGCACGCCCGCCGGTCAGGCGCCTGACCACATCGATACCATGCCGACGACAGGCTTCGAAATTCACCTGTCTTTCCCCCCGCTGCGCATAGCCCAGGCTGACCGCCGCAGGCTGCCAGCGGTAGAGCCTCAAAACCGGTGCGCTGCGCGCCTGTGCCACCTCATTAAGCAGCACCTCGTCAACGGCCATATTCAATGCGCCGCTCAGGGGTCCATTGCGAATCAGCCGCCAGGATTGCAAAAGTGAACCTCGTCGATAAAAAAAGGCCGGCAGGGCCGGCCTTGAATTGTTCTGCGGAGGTTACAGGATCACGCGTTCGAGGAATCCCGTATCCACATCACCTTCGATAAACTCACGACTCTTCATAATCTTCTGGTGGAAGGGGATGGTGGTCTTGATTCCGTCGATGATGTACTCATCGAGGGCACGGGCCATGCGGCGGATGGCCTCTTCGCGCGTATCGGCATGAACGATAAGCTTGCCGATCATCGAATCGTAATGGGGCAGCACTTTATACTGGTCGTAAACGCCGCTGTCCACCCGGACTCCAAGGCCGCCGGGGGGATGATAGCCGTCGATCTTGCCGGGACAGGGGGTGAACTTTTCGGGATCTTCCGCGTTGATGCGGCATTCGATCGCATGCCCCTTGATCTTGATGTCCGACTGTTTGTAGCGCAGCGGCTGACCGGCGGCAATACGAATCTGTTCCTGAATGATATCGACCCCGGTCACCATCTCGGTCACCGGATGTTCAACCTGCACCCGGGTGTTCATTTCCATAAAGTAGAAGTTTTTATCCTGATCGAGCAGAAACTCGATGGTGCCGACGCTGGAATAATCCACCGCCTTGGCAGCCGCCACAGCGCATTCGCCCATACGCTTGCGCAGGTCGGCGCTCAGCACCGGGCAGGGCGCTTCCTCGATCAGTTTCTGGTGACGGCGCTGAATGGAGCAGTCGCGTTCACCAAGATGAATCACGTTGCCGTGCTTGTCCGCCATAATCTGAATTTCAACATGGCGCGGACGCTCACAGTATTTCTCGATATAGACATCCGGGTTTCCGAAGCCTGACTGCGCTTCAGCGCGAGCGGTGGCAAACGCATTGGGCAGGGATGCCGGCGAGTGAACCACTTTCATGCCGCGCCCGCCGCCGCCTGCAGTGGCCTTGATGATGACCGGGTACCCGATCTCGGCGGCGATCTTCTTGGCTTCATCTGCCGATTTCACTCCTTCGGTCGTGCCGGGCAGAATCGGTACGCCCGCCCTGGTCACCGTCTGCCGGGCGCTGATCTTGTCGCCCATCTGCCGCATGCTCTGAGGTGACGGCCCGATGAAGGTAATTCCGCAATTCCCGCAGATTTCTGCGAATTCGGCATTTTCAGACAGGAAGCCGTAACCGGGATGAATGGCGCTGGCGTCCGTCACTTCGGCCGCGCTGATAATGGCCTTGATATTGAGGTAACTATGCGCACTGGGCGCAGAGCCGATACAGATGCTCTCATCGGCGAGTTTGACGTGCAGCGAATCGCTGTCTACATCGCTGTGAACCGCCACCGTTTTGATGCCAAGCTCCTTGCAGGCCCGGATCACACGGATGGCGATTTCGCCGCGATTAGCGATCAGTATTTTGTTGAACATTGGAGTCTCCTGTTGACCAGTGATCAATGATGCACGGAGGTTATTCGACCTGACTGCTCACGGCCTACAGTCGCTCCACCCGGAACAGGACATCACCGAACTCAACAGGCTCGGCGTTCTGCTTGACGATTTCGATCACCTTGCACTTGAACTCGACCTCGATCTCATTCATCAGTTTCATCGCTTCAACGATGCAGAGCACCTGCCCTTTTTCCACAATGGACCCGACTTCGACATAAGGATCGGCATCCGGCGCAGGTGCGCGGTAGAATGTCCCGACAATCGGCGACGTAATCGCTTCGTAGGCATCGTTCACCGCAGGGGCAGGCTCTTCGTGGGTAGAGGCGGCCGCCGGGGCGGGTGCCGCAGGAGCCTGTGCTGCAGGTTGCATATATTGAGGCGCAGCGGGGCTGGAAATATGAATCACTTCCTGCTCCTTGCCGCGTTTGATCAGTATTTTCTCTTCCTCGTTCTCCATTTCGAACTCGGTAATATCGGTATCGGTGATCATCTTGACCAAAGCTTTAAGATCTTTAATTTCCATCCACACGTCCTCCTTGATAATTTAAATAGATGCCGCAACAGCGGTCAGTCGAGAGGCAGAGTCCGAAAATCTTTGGAGATACGCGTCAGCCGCCGTGAACCGACTGCTGTCGCCACCACCATGTCCTCGATTCGAACACCACCCAGCTCCGGGACATAAATACCGGGCTCTACGGTAAAAACCATTCCCTCTTCGACCCGGTCGCGCGATCGCGGCGACAGGGTGGGAAATTCGTGCACCTGCAAACCGACGCCGTGGCCGAGACCATGCCCGAAATAGTCACCGTAACCGCACTCAGCGATATACTCGCGTGCAACGGCGTCGATGGCCTTGAGTTCAGCGCCGGGCCGAATGGCTTCAATGGCGCGATCATGGGCCTCAAGTACACAATCGTATATCCGTCGCAGCTTCGAATCGACCTCGCCAAGAGCCAGTGTCACTGTTTCATCCGAATAGTAACCGCCGATACGCGTACCGAAATCGATCGTCACCAGCTCGCCGGCCGCCAGCTGTTTGTCGGTCGCTACGCCGTGAGGCAAAGCCCCCCGCGGGCCGGACGCGACAATGAAATCAAACGCCCGATCCTCCCCTCCACGCCGGCGCAGGGCAATTTCCAGCGCAAATGCAACATCCCGCTCGGTGGCACCCGGACGGATTCGGGGCAGAATCTCTTCAAGCGCCTCCTGATGAAGCCCTGCCGCATTTGCGAGAAGCTCAAGCTCGGATAAAGCCTTGATCCCGCGCAGACGAGAAAAGTGCTCATCCAGAGGAAGCCATGTCAGGCTGTCGGCGTTCTGGTTGCGCAACTTGTTGAAAACCGCGACGGAAACAGCTTCGCCCTCAAAGCCTACGCGGTGACAGCCCACATCTGCGATCAGGGAGGCGACGGCGTCGATTTTAACCTTGTATTCGCGGATTTCATCGACCCGGACCTGCTGCCGGGCCTGGGAAACATAACGCGAATCCGTCAGAAAAAAAACACGCTTCGCAGTCACCACAACCACCGCATCGCTGCCGGTAAAACCGGTGACATAACGGATGTTGGGCATACTCCACAGTAAAAGAGCGTCGACTCCCTCATCGCGCAGAACCTGCCGAAGAGAAAGAATTCTGTTTTCTACCATGAAACAGCCTTGTACGGCAAAGAATTAACGTACGCCATGGACCAATGCACGCAGCGCCAGTTCGTAACCCAGCGCCCCGAGCCCGGCGATCTGGCCCGCAGCGACCGGTGCAATGAAAGAACGATGACGAAAAGTTTCGCGGGCATGGATATTCGAAAGGTGAACCTCGATCGTCGGCAGGTTGACTCCAGCGATGCAGTCACGCAAAGACACGCTTGTGTGCGTCAAGCCGCCGGGGTTGAGAATCAGCCCCTCTGTCCCATCGTCTCGCGCCGCCTGGATGCGATCAATCAGGGCCCCCTCGTGATTGGATTGAAACCAGCGCACTTCGGCCCCCAGGGAAAAGCCGGTTTTCTGGAGGCTTTCCATTACATCATCGAGAGTTTCCGTCCCGTAGATTTCAGGTTCCCGGGTGCCGAGGAGATTGAGATTAGGCCCGTTGGCCACAAGAATTTTCATTGGATTCCATCTCTTTTCAGGCCAGAGCGGCCTGGATTTCAGGTGCGTCGCGCAGCAGCAGGTAGCGCCCCTTGCCGGCATTGCCCTCGCGCTTGAGAGTCAACCCGATGAAGTATTCATCCCCCAGGGTGCGAATCAGAACCTGGTAGGAGGCAGAAACGATGGAGACTTCCCGCAGCTCCCCGGTCTTGAGAATTTCCGCAGCATTTCTGATCTCTTTGAGAACATTGGCATATTCCACAGCCACCATTCCCAGATCGACCTGCTCCATCGGCAGATAATACTGATCCACGGCAATGCCGTCGAAACCCATCAGAACGGCACCGACCGCCCCCGGGCACTGTTCCACAAACCTGCTCAGCATATCAGTGAACATGCGATCTCCTCTGGCGAATAGCCGTGAGCCAGCTTTCAAATACGTTCAGAAGCCTCTCCTCCCGGGAGGGCTCCGGAGGCGTTGACTCTGAAGGTTCCGTCTGCTCCACGGGCGCAGGCCCGGCGATCTGCAGTTCAAGCTCCTTCAGCCGCTGCTCCAACCGCGCGTTGTCCGGCTCGGCTGCCAACAGTTCACGATAGACATGAACCGCCTTATTCAAATATCCCTGCTTGACGTAGATTTCGGCCAGGGTTGCGGTGGTGATTGTGCGACGCCCCGTTGCAGCGCCCTCCTTCACAGCAACCTTATCTTCCTCCTCCGCCTCAGGCGCCATCTCCGAAAGCAGGACGCGGGCCTCCTGGTGATCGGGCACGAGGCGCAGCAAAATTCGTGCAGCCTGAATCGCCTCGTCCTTCTTCTCAAGGCGGCGACCGAGCCGGGCTTTCAGCCAGAGCCCCCGGGTGTTCTGCGGATCGATCTCAAGCAGGCGCCCTACGGCATTCCAGGCACCCTGAGCATCCCCTTCTTCAGAAAGCAGCCGGGCTTCCAGAAGTGACAGTCCAGTGCCCCGTGGCATGCGGGACAAACCGGCGCGGGTCAGCTCCAGCGCTTCGGCTTTACACTCCACTTCAATCAGCTTTTCTGCCAGTTTCTCAAAAGCAGATTCATCATCCGGACGACCTGCCAGCGCAACCAGATTGCGAGCCAGATCCTGAAACCAGCTTTTCTCCATGCTGCGTGTGCTCATTGATCCACCTCGTGCCTCAGGGAGTCAAAAACCGGAGCGATTGTCCCTTCAGGATCAACAACATCCTCAATCAGACAGTCACCGATACCACGATTGAAAATCATGCGGAGCCTGCCCTCCTGGACTTTCTTGTCGCGGGAGAGCGCGGTCAGATAATCGGACGCGGCAAAATCCGGCAGGCACACTGGCAGCCCCAGCGTGCTCAGGAGCCGCCTGATTCGTTCCACATCTGCGGCGCCGCAATGCCCCAACCGGGCCGAGATCGCCGCCGCCGCGACCATGCCGATGGCGACGGCCTCGCCGTGTCGCACTTTTCCATAGCCGCTGAGCAGCTCAACGGCGTGGGCCAGGGTATGCCCGTAGTTGAGAATTGCCCTGAGGCCGCCCTCTTTCTCGTCAATTTCTACAATATCCGCCTTTATTTGGCAAGAAATGCGAACGGCATGGATCAGGCAGACCGGATCGTGTTCACCAATCTGCGGCGCGTTGTTTTCGAGCCAGCTGAAAAAGTCCGCATCGCGAATCACGCCATACTTGACGATCTCCGCACAACCGGCCCTGAACTCGCGCGCCGGCAGGGTTGCCAGCGTGTCGACGTCGATGTGGACATGGCGCGGTTGATAAAAGGCGCCGACCAGGTTTTTACCGAGTCGATGATTGACAGCGGTTTTTCCGCCCACGGAGCTGTCGACCTGGGCCAGAAGCGTCGTCGGCACCTGCGCAAAGGGGATCCCGCGCAGATAGGTGGCGGCGGCAAAGCCGGCCAGATCGCCGATCACGCCGCCCCCCAGGGCGATCAGGCCGGTTCCTCGATCAAAGCCGCGCGTAATCAGTTCGTCGAAAATAAAATTGAGCGATTCGAGATTTTTATGCTCTTCCCCATCCGGCAGGACAATCAACTCCGCGGCGAAGCTGCTTTGGCGCAATGCCGACAGGACCTGCTCACCATAAAGCGGGGCGACGGTTTCGTTGGTCACCACCGCAATCCGCCGGGGAAAAGAAACCCGCTTCAAAGCTTCGCCCAGCCTCGGAAGGACACCGCTTCCGATCCAGATCGGATAGGACCGCTCCCCCAATCCAACTTCGATCAATTTTACTCCGTTATCATTCGACATCGAATCAACCCATCACATCAATTCAGGAATAACTTCGTTTCGTTCAGCCGGGAAACAATCCCCTCCGCCAGATCCTGCGGCGATTGCCCGCTGCAGTCGATCACCAGGTCGGCCATCCGATAAAGGGGGAGGCGCTGCTCATACAGGGAGGCTAATCGCTGCATGGCATCCTCTCCCTCGGCAAGCGGCCGCCCCTGCCCTTCTTCGATGCGCTCAAGCAACTGCTTCCAGGGCACATCGAGAAAAACCACAATACCAGTATTGCGCATCAGGTGCCTGTTTTTTTCACGACCGATCACGCCACCGCCTGTCGCAACCACGGTATGGGCATTTGTCGACACCTCGGACAACACTTGCGACTCCATGTCTCTAAAAAACCTTTCGCCCTGCTCGGCGAAAATCTCCGAAATCCTTTTCTCCGAGCGCTGCTCGATGACCTGATCAAGATCCATAAAACACCAACCCAGCTTCTCGGCAAGAACCTTCCCGACGGTGGTCTTGCCGGCCCCCATAAATCCGATCAGAAAAAGATTTTCCCTTCTGGTTGAAGACATTTGTATCCTGATCTCTGAATACAGAAACAGGACAGGGGAGGACCTGTCCTGTTTCTGTATTGTCATTTTATCGCGTATGCGAAAAGATGCCGGTCGGCCCTATTCAAGAATACGCGGGGTGATGAAGATCAGCAATTCCGAGCGACGCTTTTCGACATTGGTCGATTTGAAAAAACGTCCCAGAAACGGGATATTCATCAACAAGGGAACGCCGGATTCGGTTTCACTGTCATCCTCGACGAAAATCCCTCCAATGACCGTCGTATCCCCGTCGGAGACCAGCACTTTCGTTTTGGCTTCCTTCTTGTTGATTCCGGGCAGGTCAGCATTGGTGAAGGTCTGCCCCGGCGTGCTGTTGCTGGCCTCGATCTCCATGATAATGCTGTTGTCCGGGTTGATCACCGGGATGACTTTCAACTCAAGAGTCGCATCGACAAATTCGGTTTTCGGTCCATCGGCTCCCGAGGTCTGATACGGAATCGTCGTCCCTTGAGTAATCACCGCTTCCTCCCCGTTGAGGGTCGAAACCCGCGGGCGGGAGATGATCTTGCCCTTGCCCGAAGATTCAAGGGCGGATATCCGCATGTCAATGACGGTTTTATCGACGCCCAGCTCACCGATCGTGATGCTGGAACCGAGCCCGGCAGCAGTCGCCGCAGACCCTGCGGTTGGCAGTCCGACCAGGAAGTTGCCGCCCATGCCCACATCAAAACCGCTCAGCGTACTGCCCGGGCTGGTGTAGGAGATCCCCCAGTTGACGCCCAGATCACGGGTAAAATCGGAGCTGGCCTCAACAATACGCGCCTCGATCATGACCTGCCTCTCGGGCGTATCGAGAATGTCGACGAGGCCCTCAATTTCCTTGATCACTGAGGGAGTATCCTTGACTATAATCTGCTTGTTGCGCGGATCCTGGGTCAATCGACCGCGCTCACTCATGACATCGCGCAGGGGGGCTGCCACATTTGCAAGGTCGGTATAGCTGACACTGAAAACACGTGTCACCAACGGCTCAAGTTCGCTCTTGTTGCGTGCGGCGGTCAGGGCGGCTTCCTCCATCTCACGTATCTTGCTTTTCGGAAGGATTCGCACCACATTGCCTTCACGGATCATCCCGAGCTGCTTGATGTCGAGAATGACGTCGAGGGCCTGGTCCCAAGGGACGTCAATGAGCCGGAGGCTGACATTGCCGCTGACCTCTTCGGAGGCGATGATGTTGAGATCACTGACCTCGGCGATAAGCTGCAGCAGATTGCGCACATCGGCGTTATCGAACACCAGGGAGATGCGCTCACCGCTGTAAGGGGGCGCTGAGAGAGGAGTCTCTTCTCCAAGAAGAGTCTGGGTTGCAAGGCTTTTAGAAACTCTCTTCTCCTGACTGTCGATTCCAGCAGGTACAGACGCAGGGGCGACGACATCCCTGGAAGGCGATTGCGCCCCTTTCAATTCAATCTGAGGTGCCGCCCCGCCCGTCTGCGCAAATTCACCGTTCTCAACTTCGAAAATAAGTTGATCCCCACGCTTTTTGAGGCGATAAGGCACATCACCTTTGAGGCGGGCGGCAAATCGCACATCCTGGACAGTTCCGCGATTGACGGTATAGGGCGTGATCATTTCAAGCGCGCTGGGGAACGCGGATGTGTCGATCACGCGGCGCAGAGACCGCTTGATGGTGGCATGATCAAGGCCGAACAGGACGACATTCCCGCGCTTGACGGGATTGCTGACCTGAGCGGGACCGGAGAGATCCACGGTCAGGACGGAAAGATCTCCCTCGATGGCAAAAGAGATATCCTCTACCTGAACCGGCGCCTGTGTCATGTTTCCGGTCACGGGAGCGGGTTCGGCCTTAACCTCTATCTCTGCGACCTGGCGCGCGGAAACCGGTTTGGGTTCTGCTTTCGGAGCGTCATTTTCAACCGCCGCCGGTTCAGCTGTCACCACAGGTTCAGCCTTGGGCTCAGCCTCCTCTGCCGGAGCAGCAACAGGCTCAGGCCCGCTCTTCGCCGCCTGCTTCTCCCGGGCGGATTCCACCCTTTCGATGTCCGGCTCCGGAGCAGGCTGCTCCGCTATGGGCACCCTCTCATCGGGAGTCCAGGTCACCAAAAGCCCCTCTTCTGCAGGGGAAACTTCGTAGGAAGGCAGATCACTGCCTCCTGCGTCGAATACAAAGCGGGTCTTGTCGTCATAGGTGCCGACACGGACACGGTCGAAACCTCTGGTTCCCGGCAGCTCGCGTTCGCGGAAAGAAGGCTTGACGCCAAAGATGTCGAGTACCAGGCGAGGCGGGGTGCTGAGGTTGAAATAACGGTACTTGTCAACAGGGCCGTCCGTGAGAATATCGGCACGCCCGTCACGCAACTCGACAGCGGTCACCTGAACGGCATTCGCCGGTGCGGGAGCGGGGGTTGGGGCGGGCGCTGGAACAGAATCCTGAGTGGAGGCCGTTTCGCTCTTTTCAGGTTCTTCGGCCTTTTGAGGTGCCGCCGGAGCTTGAGCCGGCGCAGAAGGTTCGGCAAAGGTCATCACAAAATCGTTACCGTCGATTTTGACCCGATAATCGGTCTTGCGGTCCACCAGAACTTCGATTCGCCCCAGCTTCCCAAGAGTCAGATCGAAGGAGACCGCCCGGATCTCCTGAATCGGCCCGACATCCACGGGAAGGGGTGATTCAATGTCAGAGACATCCATACGGGGGAAATCGATCACAACCCGTGTAGGGTCGCTCGATTCATAAACCGTATAGCGGTACCCGACCGGGTTCTCGGTGCGGATATTGACCTTGGGATTTTTTTCGTCGGCGTCAACCGTCACCGAAACGATCCGGTTGACGTCTCTGGTTTCGGCAGGCTGCTCTTCGGCCCAAGCCACATTCAACGGGAGCGAAAAACCGCAGAAAACCGCACAGACAATAATCAGATAACCGAAACGTGCCAATCTGCTCGCAGCGCAACGCATTGTATTAGACTCCCTCCCGTTCCGGAAGTTGAATGGTTTGGATGCCGGTGCGAACCTCTCCGGTAAAATCATAAAAAGATTCCTTAATTTCGATCCGGTCATTCAAAATTTTAACCACCACACCGTTGTTCTTGCCTATCTTGGTACCAATTTTGACGATATAGGCTTTGCCGTCCGGGGCCGACACCATGGCCCGGGGTTCCTTCATCCCGACTATCGAGCCGACCAGCCTCAGCTGATCGAGGTCAAACGTCTGCAATGGAGTCTGCGGCTCGTCGGGAACCACAGGCTTGCGGATTTCAAGAAGGCTCTGGAACGGGTCGCGCTTGCCGGTCGGATCATAAACATAGTCCGGTGCCGACGGGGGGGAACCACCGGCACTCTCTGGCGGCTCTGAAGGCGAATCCGCAGCCGAAGCACCGGGACCGGCAAAGCCCGGACCGAGCATCAGAACCGCCGCAAGAGACAAAACACGAAAAAATCTCACGGCCATAATCAACGTCCTTTATTTTCCGGAGGGTTTTCCACAAATCTGAACGTGGTCGCCCGACAGTTGACATTGAGCAATGATTTCCCCTCTTTGCGCGCGCTTTCCATCTGCACGTTACTGATGTTGACAATGCGGGGCAGGCGGCCCACCTGGTAGAAGAACATCGCGATATCGTGGTAGGTTCCCAACAGGCGCATATCGACGGGCACCTCTGCATAGAACCCTTTATTGACCTCTGCCATCGGCTTGAACAGAAGGATTTCAAGCCCCTGCTCTTTGGCGAGGTTGGATATATTGGTCAGCAGCGAGGGGATCTCTTTTTTATTGGGCAGCTCGACCAGCGCTTCTTCCAGCTCGGTCTGCAGAGCCTCGTACTCCGCACGATATTTGGGAAGATCTCTCGCAATACGACGATCCTTGAGCAGTTGCACTTCGCGCTGTTCGATATCCTGCTGCAGCCGAGCCGACTCCTCGAGCTGCGGCGCATAGAAAAGAAAGTAGAACCCTGCACCAATCAACGCCAGCAATACCACCAGCAGTAACAATCGCTGGTAGAGTGGAAACCTGAAAATTTTTTCAATGCGGGCATTCATGAATTCACGCCTTCGCCATGGGTTGAAGGGGATTTCTCCTGAGGATGCGCCCTTCCGGACGCGCCGCTATGGGGAGGATGTTCCAGCCGTAACATCCGTCGCCGCGGATACGCTGAATTTCTGCAGCTTCATCCCGTCCTGGTTGATCTGTTCCGTCACCTGCAGCTCAACGCCACGATAAAAGGGCGAACTCTCAAGGTTCTGCATGAATCGCGCGACGGCATTTTCGTTGATGCCGACCCCGTTGATCGCCACAGACCCGCCGGACGCTTTGAACGAGGTAAGCCACAGCCGCTGCGGCAGAACGATACTCAACTCATCGAGCAGCCGGACCGGACCGCTCTGACCCGCTTTCAGCTGGTCAAGCACGTCCAGCTTAGCGGTCAGCTCTTTCTTGAGTTTTTCGTAGTTTCTGACTTCGCCGATCTGCTTGCGCAGCTGCTGAATCTCCTGGTCGATGCGCGCCAGCTCATCCTTCTGTTCGGCGATCTTCATCGACTGGGTGAAATAAACGGCACCGCAGGCCACCAGCATCGCCACGACCGAGAGAATGACCACCGAAACCTGGGCCCGCAGCGCCTCTTTTTTCTGAGCCGCCCTGACCGGCAAAAGGTTGATGCGTATCATTTATCCCCCACCCTTCTCATGGCAAGACCGGCGGCAACAGACATCAGGGGGCCGACCGCCTTGACGTACTCGGGATCGAAGTCCTTTTCACTGACCGCAACAGCGGCGAAAGGGTCAATCACCTCAATGGGAATGCCCAGTCGATCTTCCAGGGCAGTCAGAATCCGCTCTGACTTGGAAACGCCGCCCGTAAGATAAACTTTCTGGACCTTCTCATCGGCCGATGTGGCAGAAAAGAAATCAAGGGAACGCTGCACTTCCTGGGCGAGATTTTCGGAAGCATCTGAAAGAACGGCCTCCACCTCGCCGGGATCGACATCCTCGACCTTCCCGCCGAGTTTGAGACTTTCGGCATCATCACCGTTGAGGCCCAGCCGCTTCTGCAGCTCCTCGTTGATCAGGTTGCCGCCCACCTGGATATCACGGGTAAACACCGACTCGCCTTTTTTAAGGATATTGACATTCATCCCACCGGCGCCGATATTGATCAATCCGACGATATCCTCCGGCGCACCACCGTAATTGATTTCGAACATATTCTCCACGGCGAAACAGTCGACATCCATCACCACGGGCTTCATGCCGCTTTCAGTGAAGACCGCGACATGATCGTCGACAAAATCCTTCTTCGCCGCCACCAGCATGACGTTCATCTGGGAGGGGTCCTGATCGTCGTTGCCGAGAATCTGGAAATCGATATTGACATCGTTGATATCGAAGGGGATGTACTGCTCGGCCTCCCACTGAATGGAAGCCTCGAGTTCTTCTTCGGTCATGATGGGGAGTGTGATTTTGCGAATGATGACCGAATGGCCGGAGATGGAGGTGGCGACATTTTTCGTCTTGAGCTTAAGGCTTTCCACCAGGTTGCGCAGCGCCAGCACCACCGCGGTGGAATCCATGATCGCGTTGTCCACGATCGCTTCGGGCGGCAGCGGCACGATACCCATATTCTGCAGCTGATACCCGCCCTTGACCTCGCGCAGCTGCACCAGCTTAACGGCGCTGGAACCGATATCGATGCCGACAATATCTTTTTTGCTTTTGAAGAGCATGGGTCCGATTCCTGATCACCCTGAAAGGTTGTATGTCATCGCATCATCAAGACGCGCCCGCCTTGTGTTTCTAGCAACCTGCATACCAACAGGCCTGATTTCAAGTCAAAACCTTTTCTGCCCTGGATCCAGAATCAGACTATGCCCGCCTGCGGTGAATTTTTCAATGAATTAACTCAAAAAAGATGGAAATTAAAGGAATTATAAGTTAGACATCACAAATGTCAAGGATTTATGAGGGTTTACACAAATCAGCCCTCTCTGCGCCTTGCCTTTCTTCCCTGCGCCTCGCCGTTAAAAGCTCACCCCACCGGAAACGCCAGATCGACATACCAGCGCACCAGCGCCCGTCCCCAGATCAGATAAAACATCGCCCCGAAGGCCAGAAAAGGACCGAAAGGCAGCGCCAGCTTTGAATCAGCTTTGCGCCACAGCATCAGCGGAATTCCCACCGCCGTCCCCACCATGGAGCTGATGAAGATGACCGGAAAAATCGCCTGCCAGCCGAGAAACGCGCCCAGCATCGCCAGCAGCTTGATATCGCCGCCGCCCATGCCCTCTTTCTTGGTCAGAAACTCATAGGTCAGGGCGATCAGCAGCAGACTGCCGCCGCCGGCGATAATGCCCATCAAAGAATCGAACCAGGTAATCCAGGGGATGAAAAAAGCGCCGAGAAAACCGACCACGATCCCCGGCAGGCTGATGACGTCCGGAATGATCTGGTGATCGAGGTCGATGAAGGTCACGGTCACAAGAATCGCCGCCATGATCCAGTAAACCGGCGTCGCCGGCTGAAAACCGAAGGTCAGAAAAACACCGCAAAAAAGCACCGCCGTCAGCAATTCAACGAAAGGGTAGCGCCAGGAGATGGGCTCTTTGCAGTTGGCACACTTGCCCCCCAACAGCAGCCAGCTCAAAACGGGGATATTCTGATACCACCGTATCGGCGTTTCACAGCGCGGGCAGCGCGAACGCGGCGAAACGATAGACTGCCCGGCGGGAACGCGATAAATGCAGACATTGAGAAACGAACCCAACACCGCACCCAGGATAAAGACGAACGCAGTGGAGGACAGTATAAACGGGGTCATGTGGGGCATTGGGGGGCTATCCTTCACATCATGCTCAGATATTCAACCGAGCGGATCGTATGGCATCTTAGAGAATCATTCCTGCGTCTTCTCTTGTTTCAAATTGTTTTTTCAAGTACATACGCTGGACCCGCCGCAGGTGCTCAGTATCAAAATATTCGCTGAGGGTGTGTGCCTCAAAAGGAATGCGCGCTTCGCGATCCTCCTTGACAATCCGCCCATGCCGGATCACTTCATACTTCAACACCGGCGGGGCATCATTCAGAGTGACGAGATCCAGATGATCTGTGCCCAGGGCCCGGGCAAGCGTTTCCATCAGCTGCAGGCGAAAATCAAAGGCTGAAACTTCGGGGGAGAGAAAAACCGCGACATCGAGATCGCTCAGCGGACCGGCATCATCCCTGGCGTGAGAGCCGAAAAGGTAGGCGAACCTGACCTCGGGCATGGGGGCAAACAAAGCCCTGAGCTGTTCAATGATGTCCTGCGATGATTCGCCCATTCGGGCCTCCGGATGAAAGACGCTAACACCTATAGGGTATTCAGACTGAAGATGCAATGGAATCAGCCTGTTGGACTGAATTTAGAGGGGCTGGGAGGGGATGTCAAGCGTGGGGAGGAGGATTGGGGATAAGTTGCTCTCAATCGAAGGCGGCAGAAGAAATGATCTCGACTGCTTTATCCCGGGCGTCAACAGCAAATCGAGCAAACTCGCGCGCGTCTTCAAGGGTCGGCGCCCCCTCAGGGAGAAGGCCAAAATCACCAGGATAACGTGCGCCAATATACAATTTATTCAGCAAACTCAGGATATCTTCGTCCAAATCGATGCAACGCACAGTTTCCACTGCTGCTTTCAGCGCAAGAAGATTGTGTGACCGGGCCACTCGCCCAGCGTCGACATCATACTCTTCCAGCACCGCTTTCAGGCACTTTTCAACACATTGCTGGGAGTGAAACGCAACGACTGCCGTAAGAGAGGGATTTTCGAGAATGGCACGGATTGTTTCAAGATCAGCATCGGCAGATTTGAGCCAATCGGCGGTCACGGATTTCAAGACAGTTCGACCCCTTCCCGCAGGATACGCCTGACAAAAAGACTGTTGGCCTCTTTGATTTTTTCAAACTCTGGGCGGGTATAAACCAGCAGATCGATAGGATAACGTTTTTCAAGATCACGGATGGCACGGCTGACCTGGAGATAATTGGAGCTGCGCTCACGAAAACTGGTTGGCATGGATTCGCGATCAAGGACGACAAGCAGATCGATGTCACTATCCGGCCCTGCCTCTCCGGTTGCTTCGGAGCCGAAAAGAAGAATCCTGTCGATTTTTTCTGCCGAACGGATTCGGCTCACTAGCTCTTGTTTCATCTCTTCAGTCAGCATGTAAATTCCGTTGCAGCCCGCCTCAGGCCAACTTTCAAAAACTGCTGTATTTGTTCAATAAATAGAAATAGAACTTTAGATGTCGGAATTGCGAATGTCAAGCGCGGGGAATGGCAACGTACCGCTTATTCCTTCTCGACCGGCACAAATCGGCTGGTGCTGAAGACGCGTCCGGACTCGAGGATGATCCACTGGCCGCCGTAGGGGTCGGGGGGGAGTTGGTCGAGATAGCCGACCTGCACCAGCTCATTGAGGGATCGGGCCGCGCGCCCCTGCTCTTCACGAAAGGTCGCCAGCTTCTCTTCCAGCATCACCGCCCGCTCCAGCGCGGTCAGCCGCATCTCGAGCCGCGCCCGCATGCGCGGGTCGTTGGATTCGGCCAGCAGCTCGCGCAGGAACAGCAGGCCGGTTTTGGATTGGCCGCCATAGTAGCTCAAACGCCCCGCCAGGGTCGGCAGATAACCGGGGCTGCCCTCCATGTGGGCGGCGCGCATAATGTATGCGCCGCCTTTCGCGTAGTCCCCGAGAAAATAGAAATGGTTGAAGCCGATATAAAACGGCATCCGCCAATCGCTGGTGCGATGCTCCATCCCTTTTTCCAACAGTCGGTTGGCCGCCTCGACCCGCCCCGCATCCCAGGTCAGAAGACCCTGTCCCAGCACATAAGGATCGAGGAAATAGGGGTCGAGATCGGTCACCGTATCCAGCACCGCTTCCAGATAATCCCAATCCTCAGCCGCCATCGCCTCCCGGCTCAGGGAGCGCTCGCCGACAAAGGTCATCCCCTTGAGGAACAGGAAGTCGGCCGTCAGCCCCGGATGCCCGAAAGCCAGAATCCGGCTGAAGCGCGACGGCAGCACGTAGCCCGCCGGCGTCGCCTGCCGCACCTCCTTGCGCATCTGCCAGCTCTGCCCGTGCAACGACAGGTAAGCCGGGAGAATCAACGCCGCCAGCACAACCGGCAGCAGAAAACGCCCGACCCGCATCAGTTGAACTCCCGGCGCTGAAAGACCAGCGAGGCCAACAGCATGACGATGACGATGTAGGCCGCGGCATACCCCAGCGAGATGCCGATCCGGGAAGCCTCGACCTCCAGACCGTGCGCGGCGGCCAGCTTCAGATCGAAAACCGAGAAGTTGGGCACGAGGTAGGAGACCATTCCAATAAAAGAGCGCAGCGTCTCGGACACCGCGATCTCCGCCGCCGCAAGCTGCGTCTCCAGGTAAAAGATCACTTCCTCGATGGAAACGCCTACGATGTAGGTGCAGATGGAAAAGATCAGGGTCAGAAACGAATTGCTGGAAAAAGAGCTGAAAAAAACCACGATAGCGGAGAGCACCGCCATTTTCACATAGATGAAAAAAGCGGCCAGAAAAAAGGTCGGCCAGTTGAAGGCACCGAAATAACTGGGATACATCCGGTAGAGCAGCGCCACCGTCAGGGTCGAAAGCAGCAGCAGCACGCCCATGGAGACCGCCACGAAAAACACCGTCCCGAAAAACTTGCCCCACACGTATTCAACCCGGCTCAGCGGCTTGGACAACACCAGGTGCACCGTCTTGCGGTCCATATCCTTGGCCAGCAGGTTGACGCCGATGAACAGCACCAGCAGCAGCCCGGCGAAGGTCAGCGCGCTCAGGTTCATATCCACCGTCACCTTGCCGACGTCGCGCATGAAAAATCCGGCCACGGCGATATTGAGCCCCAGGATAAAAAGCGCCAGCAGAGCGATGCCGAACAATGAGCGGCTGCGGATCCCTTCGCGGAAAGTGATGACGGCCAATGCCCAGACCCGGTTCATGAGGTATGCTCCCTGACAGTGGCGATGAAAAGATCCTCCAGCGAAAAGCGGTTGGAGCGCGTGGCCTGAACTTCGATTCCGGCCGCAGCCAACGCCTGGCTGACCTGGGCAAGATCGGCCCCACTGACGGAGAGCAGAAGCCCGTCCGGCTCATGGCTGATGTCAACGGGCAGTTCCGCCAGCCGCCGTT
>JAXHUR010000065.1:0-19566 GCA_034189505.1 Thermodesulfobacteriota bacterium
ACTGACAACTGACAACTGACAACTGACAACTGACAACTGACAACTGACAACTGACAACTGACAACTGACAACTGACAACTGACAACTGACAACTGACAACTGACAACTGACAACTGACAACGGTTTTATTATGAAATCCGACATTATCCTCCTCGGCCACGGCAGCGGCGGCAAGCTCAGCCACCAGCTCCTCGACGAAGTCATCATTCCCCGCCTGTCGGGGGTGGCGCAGAAGGATCAGAACGATGCGGCGGTGCTGGCTTCGCCGGGTGGGAGGGTGGCATTCACCACCGACTCCTATGTGGTCGATCCGATCTTTTTTCCCGGCGGCAACATCGGCGACCTGGCGGTGAACGGCACCGTCAACGACCTGGCCATGGCAGGGGCACGCCCGCTTTATCTCAGCGTCAGCTTGATTCTCGAGGAAGGGCTGCCGATTTCTGAGCTGGAGCAGGTGCTTGACAGCATGAAGACCGCGGCAACGGCGGCGGATGTGCGCATCGTCACCGGCGACACAAAAGTGGTGCCGCGCGGCAAGGGGGACAAAATCTTTATCAGCACCGCCGGCATCGGCATCTTCGAGCACGACCGGGAAATTCTCGGCAGCGGCGCGCGCCCCGGCGACCAGATCCTGGTGAGCGGCACTTTGGGAGATCACGGCATGGCGGTTCTCGCCGGGCGCGAAGGGCTTGAGCTGCGATCGCCTATCAGCAGCGATTCGGCCCCTCTCAACTTCATGGTCGCCGACCTGCTGAGCGAGCTGGGCGATGCGCTGCACGTGCTGCGCGACCCAACCCGCGGCGGCGTGGCCACCACTCTCAAAGAGATCGCAATGCAGTCCGATGTCGACCTGACCCTGGAAGAGAACAACCTGCCGGTCTCCGACGCCGTGCGCGGCGCCTGCGCCATTCTCGGCCTCGATCCCCTGTTCGTCGCCAACGAAGGCAAACTGCTGGCCTTTGTCGCGCCCCAGCAGGCCGGGGCCGCCCTCGAAATCATGCGCCGCCATCGCGCCGGACAGCATGCGGCCATCATCGGCGAAGTGACCAGCCAATCCGCCGGCAAGGTCTTTCTACGCACCGCCATCGGCGGCCTGCGCGCCATCGAGATGCTGGCCGGCGAACAGCTGCCGCGCATCTGCTGAGTTTTTTCTATTCCCCTTCAACCCTCGTGGTTCATGATCATTCTGGCACCGCCCCGGTCCTCTGATGACCGGAGCGGTGCCCCTGCCCTGCGGACGCCGCCTCCTTGCAGTCCTTCGATTTTGTTTTATTCTTCAAACAAGCCACACTCCTGCATTGATCCCTGAATGAATTTAAACATTCGACCAACGGGAGGATGATGATGTTTCTGGAAAAAATCAAATCTGACGGCCTCGCACAGCTCTCATACATTCTCGGCGACAACGGCCGTGCCGCAGTCATCGACCCGCGTCGCGACTGCCAGGTCTACCTGGACATCGCTTATCGCGAAGGATGCAAAATCACTCACATCTTTGAAACGCATCGCAACGAGGATTTCGTCATCGGCTCCTGCGAACTGGCCGAATTGACGGGAGCGACGATCTATCATGGCGCCGAGCTGCCGTTCGAGTATGGTCAGACTGCCCGTGAAGGGGATACTTTTCAGTTCGGAAGCCTTAAACTCAGAGTTCTTTCCACTCCCGGACATACCTTTGAAAGTCTCTCTTTCGTGCTCAGCGACAAGGAGTTCAGCGACGAACCTCTCGGCGTTTTCACCGGAGACGCGCTTTTCATCGGCGATGTCGGCCGCACCGATTTTTTCCCCGACCAGGCCGAAAAAGTCGCAGGTCTGCTCTATGACAGCCTGTTCGACAAGATCCTGCCCCTGGGTGACGAAGTGCTGCTCTACCCTGCGCACGGGGCCGGCTCGGTGTGCGGCTCGGGAATGGCCTCCCGCGAATTTTCGACGTTGGGATACGAGCGCAGGCATAATCCCGCCCTCCAGATGCAAAGCCGCCAAAAGTTTATCGAAAAGAAGTTAAAGGAGAAACACCCCCTGCCCCCGTACTTCAAAAAAATGGAAGACTACAATCTCAGCGGCGCGCCACTGCTCAACGGTCTGCCCCGACCGAAACCCTGCGGTGCGGACCAATTCGATCAGGCGATGAAAGACGGTATGCTGGTCATTGACACACGCTCCCCCGAAGCCTTTGCCGGCGCCTACATTCCAGGGAGTCTGGCCATTCCTCTCGATATGCTGCCGGCCTACGCGGGCTGGTTCGTCCCCTATGACCAGGATATCGGCCTTGTACTGGCTCGCAGCAGCGACTGGGAGACGGCAACACGCCACCTGGTGCGCCTGGGCCACGACCGCGTGGTCGCCTTTCTCGACCAGGGAATGCACGAGTGGGAGACCAGCGGGCGCCAATACGACCGCATTCCGGCTATCTACGCCGGAGAGCTTAAACAGCGCATCGACGAACAGGTTGACTTCACCCTGCTCGACGTGCGCAAACCTGAAGAGATCGAACAGGGCACCCTGCCCGGGTCAAGCACCATCTTTCTTGGCGATCTTCCCAACAACCTTGAAAAAATCCCGGACGCCCGCCCCATCACAGCTTTCTGCGGCAGCGGCAGGCGGGCCATCATTGCGGCATCGATCCTCAAAAGAAACGGCTTCGACCAGGTCGAAGACTGCCTCGGCTCAATGGCGGCCTGCCACGCGGTGGGATGCAGAATATCGACGTAACTGTTCCGCGCGGGGTTGCAACCCCGCACCCGCAAAACAAACGGACCCTTTTGACGTCTTCATTACCTCGAACAAGGAGTGGGCGATGATATTTCGAGCAGGTCTTTCCCTGAGCGCATTCGTTGTTTTGCTGCTCACAACAGCATCACTCGCACTGGCACAGGGAGAGGTTAAACCACAGACATTGAACGCCGAACACGGGATGCTCGGATTTCTTTACCTCAAATCCTGGTCCCCCTACGCCGCAGGGATCGGCATCGGAATCCTGAGCTGGTTTGCCTTTCTGCTGTCCGACCACCCCTTGGGAGTTTCCACGGCCTATGCCCGCAGCAGCGGCATGATAGAAACGGCGATTCGTGGTGATAAGGCGCGCAGCAGGCCTTACTATCAGAGGTTCACGCCACAAATCGACTGGGAATGGATGCTGGTGATCGGAATGATTTTCGGTGCCGCAATTTCAGCGACTTTGTCGGGAGATTTCTCTTTCCGCTTCATGCCCGACGTCTGGGTCGCTGAATTCGGCGACGGCTGGCCGCTTCGCTGGTTCACTGCCTTCATTGGAGGGATCATCATGGGGATCGGCGCCCGCTGGGCCAACGGCTGCACCAGCGGTCATGCCCTGAGCGGCACGATGCAGCTGGTCGCGAGCAGCTGGATCGCCGCCATCGGCATCTTTGCCGGCGGCGTCATCACCGCTTACTTAATTTTCTAGGGGGTCAAGCATGTTCGATGAAATACGGCTGAGCCGACGCCTCCAATTGTTTCTCGGGTTTGTCATGGGAATCTTTTTCGGTTTTTTCCTGCAGAAAGGTCAGGTGACAAAGTACGACATCATTATGAAACAATTATTTCTCGAAGATTTCACCGTCGTCAAAGTCATTCTCTCTGCCGTTGTCACCGGAATGATCGGAATTTATATTCTCAAGCGCTACAACATGGTCAGCCTGCACCCCAAGCCCGGATCAGTCGGAGGAACCGTCGTGGGAAGCCTGATTTTCGGAGTCGGCTTTGCTTTGTTGGGCTATTGTCCGGGCACGGCTGCGGGAGCGGTCGGTCAGGGCTCGATGGATGCTCTCTTTGGCGGCGTCCTCGGCCTGCTGACAGGCGCAGCGCTCTATGCCGTCATTTATCCCTGGCTCGATCGCCATATTCTCCATATCGGCAGTTTCGGCGAAATCACACTGCAGGAATTGTTCAAGATAGATGCACTCAAAATGGTCGCCGCTGCTTCGATTTTTATCGTTGTCGTTCTCGCGATCCTGGAGGTCTTTGGCCTTTGATGAGTGTAAAGATATGACAGTCAGTTGCAGGTTCAATCCTCCTGACTGAATAGTACGGGCGGAAGTCCCTGGCCCTTTGGAGACAGGGAGAAGGAAAATGAACATCCACGATTTCATCGGATCCGATGCCGGCACCATCACCTGGTGGCAGATGTCCATTCGGGCGATCCTCATTTTTGCCAGTGCCCTGATCCTGATCCGATTCAGTGGCAAACGTGTCTTCGGGAAAAATACCAGTTTCGATATCGTTCTCGGGGTCATCCTCGGCTCTATCCTGAGCCGGGCCCTGACCGGCAACGCCCGTTTCTTCCCAACCTTGGCGGCGGCGATTACCCTGGTGGCACTCCATATGCTCCTAAGCAGATTGGCTTTCCGCAACCGGTGGCTCGGTCATCTCGTCAAGGGCACCGATAATCAGCTGGGCAAAGAGGAAGAAATCCAGTGGGAGGCGATGAAAAGATCGAGCATCATTCAGCATGATCTACAGGAGGCCGCCAGAATCAAGGGTAGCGTTATGGATTTGGATAAGGTGAGAGCAGCGTTTATCGAGCGAAGCGGTGATATCAGTGTCATTAAAAAGGAGGAACTCCGGACAATCCCGTCCACATCTACATTAGGTTTGAGCATTTGACGGGCCGTTCTCTGGACCAGTTAGCTCATAAAAGTGCTTTTGCCCCATAGTCCCAAGGCCAGAAAAACGATTCCCGTGCCCACGCTTCTGAGAATCACCCCCAGGACACCTCCCAGCAAATCATCGCCGTATACAGAGCGCTTGCCCCGAGGTCTCGGCGTCAGCATGGTGGTCTTTGCCTTATTTGAAATCACCGTAACTTTACACCACTTCATTGCCCATGAAAACTGGTGTCACTATATCTGTTAAAAAAGGTGGTGCCGCATGGAGGACCGGCACCACCTGGAGGCCGTAGAGGAGGTGATTGGATGCGACAATCTGATCATG
The DNA here is from genome assembly GCA_034189505.1 of Thermodesulfobacteriota bacterium. Lineage (GTDB taxonomy): Bacteria > Desulfobacterota > Desulfuromonadia > Desulfuromonadales > Geoalkalibacteraceae > Geoalkalibacter_A. The sequence continues at coordinate 4,951 of JAXHUR010000065.1, forward strand.
GACGGGATCAAACCAAATAGTATTATTGATTTTTTCTTGACTCCATCGGATCGCTCGGTCATAAATCGGACTCACTCCCAAGGACAAGAAAGATCATGAACAACATCCGCGAAGAAGTCAAAGAGCTTCAAATTGGACTCAAGGTGCGGCGTCTTCGTCAGCATAAACGCTTGACGCTGCAGGCACTTTCCGATGCCACAGGGTTATCGAAACCCCTGCTGTCCCAGATCGAAAACGACCAGGTCATCCCCCCGCTGGCCACCCTGCTGCGCATCTCGAAAGCTCTCAATGTCGGTCTTCACACTTTTTTCGAAGAAGAAGGCGACACCGACAAATGCGTCCTGGTGCGCGCAGACCAGCGGCGGCAGCTGCGACGCCGCCATGCCTCTGAGCAGCCGATCCCTTCCTATATCTACCACAGCCTCGCCTACGGGCTGCGCCACAAGCACATGGAACCTTTTCTGGTCGAATTCGAGGCCGCTGAGTGGACGGAGGAGATGAAAGTCCGTCACGAAGGGGAGGAATTTCTTTTCCTTCTTGAAGGCGAGCTTGAGCTGCATTTCGGCGAGCGGGTGCTGATCATGAAACCAGGCGATTCGGTCTATTATGACTCGAGCGAACCTCACGGCTACGTCGCGCGGGCTCCAGGACGCACCCAGGCCGTGGCGGTCCTTTATTCCCACGATTAAATTCCATTATTCAGCTTCCCGTCCCGAGCACGCGACACCTGTTCGATTAAAGGCCTGTGGTTGACCATGACAGGTCCCTGGTCTATATTTTCTGTCAACGGTTTTGCTTACAGCCGCAAATCATCGAATCAGGGATGTCAACCACATCCCCACCAAAGGAGGATGCGACTATGGCAAAAAAAATAGGTGTTGTTCTGGCAGGTTGCGGAGTCAATGACGGCAGCGAAATTCATGAGTCCGTCATCACCATGCTCGCCCTTGACCGCGCCGGCGCCGAAATCATCTGCATGGCTCCCGACATGGAGCAGATGCATGTCGTCAACCACCTGACCGGCGAACCCGCCGAAGGCGAAAAACGCAACGTCCTGGTCGAAGCGGCTCGAATCGCCCGCGGCAATATCAGGAACATCGCCGAGGTCAAAGCGGACCAGCTCGACGGCCTGTTCATGCCGGGCGGCTTTGGCGTGGCTAAAAATCTGTGTGATTTTGCCGTCAAGGGGCCTGAATGTTCGGTACACCCCGAAGTTTCACGCCTGGTCAAGGAAATGGTCGCCGCCAAAAAACCACTGGCTGCAGTCTGCATCGCTCCGGCGCTGGTTTCAAAGGTCCTTGGGGACCAGAAACCCAAACTGACCATCGGCAACGACGCGGATGTCGCCGGCGGCCTGGAAAAGATGGGCGCACGGCATGTTCAGTGCCCGGTCAGCGAATTCGTGGTCGATGAAGAGAATAAAATCATTTCCTCCCCCGCCTACATGCTGGCCGGACGCATCAGCGAAGCGGCCGAGGGGATCGAGAAAACAGTCCAGGCTCTACTGAAGATGGCGTGATCGAGTTCTTCAAAAAAAGAAGAGTGATTTTGGTGCAGAGAGCGGGTGGGCGCAGCAAAGCGTTCACCCGCTTTCTGCAGGGCCGGTTCCAAAATTCGCCCCGCGCTTGCCAGACGGCGGAAATGTTCTAAAATGGAGAATCGTTTCCGTCTCTCGTCTTTCAACAACGGAAAGCACGAAACCAAGAAGTCTATTATCAGGAGGAAAGCATGTCCAAGTATCGCTGTGTGATCTGTGACTACATTTACGACCCCGCCGAAGGCGATCCGGGCAGCGGCGTCGAGCCCAACACCCCCTTTGAAGATCTGCCTGAGGATTGGGTCTGCCCCCTGTGTGGTGCGGACAAGAGCAATTTCGAAAAAATTTAAAGATCGATTCATCACTGGGGTCGCGGTTCCTTCGACATAGGAGCTGCGACCCCAGGCGCAACGGTTCCAAATCTGAGATAAACGAGGTTGCCATGGCTAGAACTCCCGTTGTCGACCAGGACACCTGCATCAGCTGCAACCTGTGCGTGGACCTGGTCCCCGAAGTTTTCAAACTGAACGAGGACGGCGTGGCGGAAGTGTATGCGCCCCAGGGCGCCCCGGAAGAAAAGATTCAGGATGCAATCGACAACTGCCCGGTCTCCTGCATTGCCTGGGAAGACTGACCGGGCCGTCTGCCTCCCGTCACTGCCGACGGGTTTTCATGTACTGCAGACAGGCCGGCTCTCTTACGAGACCGGCCTTGCCTTTCAGGAAAAACTGATCAAGCGCCGCCTGCATGACGCGGATTCAGAGTACCTGATGCTTCTCGAACACGACCCGGTGATTACCTTGGGGCGGGGAAGCAACCAGGCCCATGTGCGGCTGCCGCCGGAAGAACTGTCGCGGCAGGGCATCGCCTGCCATGAAATTTCACGGGGCGGCGACGTGACCTGGCATGGGCCGGGACAGCTGGTCGGCTACCCCATCCTGCATATGGACCAGGTCGGACGGGACCTGCATCGCTATCTACGGCTGCTTGAGGAATGCCTGATTCAAACGCTGTCCGCCTTCGGCCTGCACGGCGAGCGGCAGCCTGGGAAAACCGGCGTCTGGGTCGGGGGGCGCAAAATCGCTTCCATCGGCATTGGTGTGCGCCGCTGGATTTCCTGGCATGGCTTTGCCCTCAACATCGCTCCCGATCTCCGTGCGTTCGAAGCCATTGTGCCCTGTGGGCTGCCGGATGTCACAATGACCTCCCTGGCTGTCGAATGTGCCAAAACTCCGTCGCGCGCCATTGTCGAGCAGGAGATCATTCGCTCTTTTGCCGCCACTTTCAATCTTCAACACCATGGATACCATGACCTCGCCTTATTCACGCAAACCTGACTGGCTCAAAGTTCGCCTGCCGCAGGGACCTCAATGGGCGCGCATCGACCGCCTGCACCGCGAGCAGGGGCTGCACAGCGTCTGCCGCAGCGCCGCATGCCCCAACCTGGGCGAATGCTGGAACCGCGGCACCGCCACCTTCATGATCCTCGGCAATACCTGCACCCGCAGCTGCGCATTCTGCAATGTTCAGGACGGGATTCCACAACCTGTCGATGAACTCGAACCCCAGAAAGTCGCCGGGGCTGTCGCCACTCTGCAGCTCAAACATGCGGTCATCACCTCCGTCACCCGCGACGACCTTCCCGATGGCGGTGCCGAGCAGTTTGCCGCCCTGGTGCGGGCGCTGCGCCTGGAGGCGCCTTCCTGTCGCATTGAGCTGCTGATCCCTGATCTGCTCGGCAAGCTCGAGGCCCTCGAAGCGATACTCAATTCCGGCCCTGACATTCTCGGGCACAACCTGGAAACAGTGCCCAGGCTTTACGCGCAGGCGAGACAGGGAGCCGACTTCAACCGGTCCCTGCAGCTGCTGCGGGACGTACAGCGACTGGCACCGCAGATCCCCACCAAATCCGGTCTGATGCTGGGCCTGGGGGAGACATACGACGAAATCATTGAAGTACTGCACCAGTTGCACGCCGGCGGGGTCTCCTTTCTGACGCTGGGACAGTACCTGGCCCCGACCCGCAGCCATCATCCGGTGCACCGCTATGTTCCTCCCGAGGAGTTTAATGATCTGCGCCGGGACGCTCTCAGGATTGGATTTGCTCATGTCGAATCCGGCCCACTGGTGCGCTCGAGTTATCACGCCGAACAACAATTCGAGGAGTCCCGTCATGCCCCAAAGCTGTGATTCGACCCTGCAGACTCTTATTCTCGGCTCAGGCCCCGCGGGGCTGACGGCCGCCATTTATGCCGCGCGCAGCCGCTGCTGTCCGCTGGTGGTGCACGGTCGTCAGCCCGGCGGCCAGCTGACCACCACCACGGTCATCGATAATTTTCCCGGCTTCCCCGACGGCATCGACGGCAATGAGCTGATGGATCGCATGCGGCGTCAGGCCGAGCGCTTCGGGACGCAGTTCGCCGAGGAGGAGATCACCAGGGTCGATCTGAAAAAAACGCCCTTTCGGGTGTGGGTGGGCGACCAATGCTATCAGTGCCGCACCCTGATCATCGCCACCGGCGCCTCGCCGCGCATGCTGGGCCTGGAAAACGAATGGGAACTTTACGGCCGGGGAGTTTCGGTCTGCGCCACCTGCGATGGGTTCTTCTACAAAGAGAAAGAGGTGGTGGTCGTGGGTGGCGGCGATACCGCCATGGAAGAGGCCTCTTTTCTCGCACGCTTCGCTTCCCGCGTCACGCTCGTCCATCGCCGCGACGAGCTGCGCGCTTCTCCTCCGCTGCAGAAAAGAGCCCTGGAGAACAAGAAGATCGATTTCCGCTGGGATACGGTGGTCACGGCCATCCAAAGCGATCCTCAAACCGGGGTGACCGGGGTGCGCCTGAAAAACGTCAAAAGCGGCGAAGAGGAGGATTTCTCCTGCCACGGCCTGTTTGTCGCCATCGGGCATACCCCCAACACCGACCTGTTCAAGGGGCATCTGCACATGGACCAGGACGGCTACATCCTCACCCATGATGGATGCCGCACCAGCATCCCCGGTGTTTACGCCGCCGGCGACGTGCAGGATCCCAACATCCGCCAGGCCATCACCGCCGCCGGCTCGGGCTGCACCGCCGCCATGCAGGCTGAGCGCTACCTGGACGACCTGGGAGTGGAGTAAGTTCGGCACATCTGTGTGCGAAAAAGATCCCCATCAGTTTTATTGACAACCATGGGAGGTGTCATCATGGCAAACAAAGGAACCATCGGGATTCTCACCGGCGGCGGCGACGTACCGGGGCTCAATCCGGCCATCCGCGCCATCACCATCCGTGCACTGCGCGAAGGCTACCGGGTCCTGGGAATCCGCCGCGGCTGGGCGGGGCTGGTCGAACTGGTGGCCGACCCGCAGGCCGACAACAGCTCATGCGTGCAGGAACTGACCCGCGACGTGGTCAACCGCGCCGGGCGCACCGGCGGCACTTTTCTGCATACCTCGCGCACCCGGCCGAGCCATCTGCCAAAAAACAACCTGCCCGCGCACCTGCGGGATAAATACACGGAAAAGATCAACGACGTCACCCCCGAGGTGCTGAAGAACATCGAATTTCTCGGGCTCGATTTTCTGATTCCCATCGGCGGCGACGACACCCTGAGCTATGCGCAGCGCCTGCACGAGGAGGGGGTCAAAGTGGTCGCCATCCCCAAGACCATGGACAATGACGTGCCGGGCACCGACTACTGCATCGGTTTTTCCACCTGCGTCACCCGCACCATCGAGCTGACCCACCGCCTGCGCACCTCGGCCGGCTCTCACGAGCGCTACCTGGTGATCGAGGTCTTCGGCCGCTACGCCGGCTTTACCGCGCTGCTGCCGACCATGGCCGGAGCTGCGGATCGCTGCATCATCCCGGAGCACAACTTCGACATCGAGCAGTTAGCGCGCCTGCTCACCGAGGATCGCAACAAGCATCCGAGCAAATATGCCGTGGTCCTGGTTTCCGAAGGGGCCAGAATGCGCCACCAGCAGGATATGTCGTTCGAGGGGGAGGAGGTCGACCAGTACGGTCACCGCAAACTGGGGGGGATCGGCGACCAGGTCTCGACGATGCTCAAGGAACTCTCGCCTGGACTCAACGACGGCCGCAGCATCAATGTGCTCAACCAGCGCCTCGGCTACCTGGTGCGCAGCGGCGAACCGGACGCGCTCGATTCCATCGTTCCCATGGCCTTCGGCAATATCGCTCTCGATCTGGTGCTGGAGGGCACATCGGGGCGGCTGGTGAGCATCCACAACGGCCATTACGACACAGTGCCGATCACGACCGTCACCGGCCAGAAGAAAGTGGTCGATGTGGAGAAGTACTACAACATCGAGCGGCTGCGCCCCAAATACGAATCCTTCCAGCGCCGGCCCCTGTTTATCATGACCAGCGACCTGTGAGAAACGCACAACGGGGCAGTTTCCCGCCGCTTCAGGAGACGGCCCCGTTCATTTCTTGCAAGCGGCTGTTCACTTCGCTGACCTGGGCGTTGAGCGTCCAGTAATCGTAGATGATGCCGACAAGGAACAAACCGCCGGTGAGCAGATAAATCAACCCGGTCAGCCATTTGCCGAGATAGAAACGGTGAACGCCGAATACGCCGACGAAAGTAAGCAGCACCCAGGCGATGTTGTAGTCTTTCGCCCCTGGGGTGAAGCGCAGATCGGCGGAGCGATCCATGGACGGAATCAGAAACAGGTCGATGATCCAACCGATGAAAAACAGGCCGAGGGTGAAGAAATAGATCGTTCCGCTGACGGGGCGGCCGTAATAAAAGCGGTGGGCTCCCATGAAGCCGAAGATCCACAGGATGTAGCCGATAAGCTTGCTGTGCGTATTGAGTGTATTCATCTTACAACTCCAGGAGCATCTCTTCCGGTTCTTCCACCAGATCCTTGATGCGCTTGAGGAAGCTCACCGCCTGGCGTCCATCGATGAGGCGGTGGTCGTAGGAGAGAGCCAGGTTCATGATGGGGCGGATGACGATCTCGCCGCCGCGCACCACAGGACGGTCCTGGATGGCGTGCATCCCCAGCACTGCGCTCTGAGGCGGATTGATAATCGGAGTGGAGAGCACCGAGCCGTACACCCCGCCGTTGGTGATGGTGAAAGTCCCCCCTTCCAGATCGGCCAGGGTAATCTTGTTGTTTTCAACCTTCTCGGCAAAGTCGGCGATGGCCTGCTCGATCTCGGCGAAATGCATCTCATCCGCACTGCGCAGCACCGGCACCACCAGCCCCTTCTCGGCACCGATGGCAATCCCGATATGGTAGTCGTGATACGTGAGGATATCGTCGCCGTCGATGCTGGCGTTGATTTCGGGGAAGGATTTCAGCGCCTCCACGCAGGCTTTCACGAAAAAGGACATCAGCCCCAGCTTGACGCCATGATGCTGCTGAAAACTCTCCTGGTGCTTCTTGCGCAGGGCCATCACCCGGCTCATATCCGCTTCGTTGAAAGTCGTCAGCATGGCGGTCTGCTGCCGGGCCGCCAGCAGCCGCTCGGCGATGCGTTTGCGAATGGGTGACATAGGCGTGCGGGTGACACGCTCTTTCTGCTCGGCGCGTCCCAGGGGCGCGGATTCCTTCGCCTGATCTGCACCCGCTGTCTCTTCTTTTTTTTCCGACCCCTTCTTCTTCTCCGGCACTTTCGAACCCGCCTCGTCAGCCGCAGGCGCTTTCTTCTCAGCCTGGGGCTTTGTTTTTTCCAGAGTCTCCGCAGCCTTATTTTCCTGCGGTGAAGGTTCTTTTTCCACCGCCTCCTCTTTGGCAGCGCCTTTCCTTTCTTTCTTTTCAGCCTTATCGTTCTCTTGACCGGGAGCTTCGGCTTTTTCTTCACCGCCTTCACCTTCGTCCGCAATGGTGCCGATCACGGCCCCCACCTTCACCGTCTCCCCCTCGTCCACGGCAATCTGCAGCGTGCCCGAGGCGTCGGCGTTGAGTTCAAGGGAAATTTTGTCGGTCTCGAGCTCGCACAGCAGATCGCCCTTCTCCACCCGCTCGCCGTCTTTTTTGTGCCAGGTGGAGATCTGGGCTTCATAAACCGATTCACCGACTTCGGGGACTTTGATTTCCATAAAAACTCCTGAATGAAATTTTTCAACGGAGAGACGCGGAGAAGATAAGATGGAGAGAAAAAGATTTTAAAGATTAGATTTCTCTGCGCTCTTTATTTGATCTCTGCGGCTCTGCGTTGAGGATTCTTGTCTATTTTCCTTTGGGCAGGTTGAAGGCCTCTTCCAACAGCGCCTCCTGCTGCTGCTTGTGCTGTCGGTGGCTGCCGACGGCGGGGGCGGCGGCTACCTGTCGGCCGACGTAGCGCGGATGCCGCCCCAGCACGCGGGTCAGCTGCGGTGCGATATGGGACCAGGCGCCGTTGTTGCGTGGCTCCTCCTGTACCCAGACTGCATGCTCCAGCTCGCCATAGGGGGCGACCACTTCGGCCAGTCTCTCGCGGTGCAGGGGATAGAGCTGCTCGATCCGCACCAGGGCCACATCCTTGCGCCCCAGCTCCGCCCGCTTCTCCATCAGGTCGTAATAGATCTTGCCGGAGCACAGCAGCAGCGATTTGACCGGCCCCGGCTCGATCGGGTCCGCAATCACCTCTTCAAAGCGGCCGCCGGCCAGGTCTTCAAGGTTTGAACGGCAGGCGGGATGCCGCAGCAGGCTTTTGGGGGTGAAAACGATCAGCGGTCTTCGGAACGGCTGCTTAAGCTGGCGGCGCAGCAGGTGGAAGATCTGCGCCGGGGTGCTCGGGTAGCACACCTGCATGTTCTCATGGGCACAGAGCTGTAGAAAACGCTCGATGCGGGCACTGGAGTGTTCAGCGCCCTGCCCTTCGTAGCCGTGCGGAAGAAACATCACCAGCCCGCAGGAACGATCCCACTTGCTGCCGCTCGATGCAATGAACTGATCGATGATGACCTGTGCGCCGTTGGCGAAATCACCGAACTGGGCCTCCCAGATGACCAGCCCCTGCGGCACCTCCAGCGAATAGCCGTATTCGAAGCCGAGCACGGCAAATTCGGAGAGCATGCTGTTGTGGCAGTGAAAAGCCGCCCCTTCGGCGGCCACCTGGGCAAGCGGCAGAAAGGGTTCGCCGGTGTTCAGGTCGACGATGGCGGCGTGGCGCTGATTGAAGGTGCCGCGGCGGGAATCCTGGCCGGAGAGCCGCACCGTATGTCCTTCGTCCAGCAGCGTGGCAAAGGACAGCGCTTCGGCCAGCGCCCAGTCGATCTCATCACCCGTGTCCAGCGCTTCGCACCGCCGCTCGAGGAACTTGACGATTTTGGGGTGGGGCTCAAACCCTTCAGGCAGTTGGTGAATGCGCCGCCCGAGATTCCGGAGGGTGTCGAGATCCACCGCTGTGCGGACATCATCCGATACCGTGAATTCACGCTGGATTTCGCTCCATTTCCCTTCGTGCCCTGCATCGGCGGGCTGCTGATCCCGCTCCAGCGCCTGTTCCAGGCGCTGCTCGATCTCCTGCGCCTGCGTTTCGACGCGGGCCTTATCCGCACCCTCTCCAACCAGGTGCCCGGCGTAGAGTTCGTGCACCGGCGGCCGGTCCTTGATTCTTTCGTACATCAACGGCTGGGTAAAAGCCGGCTCGTCCGCTTCACTATGCCCCTGGCGGCGGTAGCAGATCAGGTCGATCACCGCATCGCGCCCGTAGCGGCAGCGATAGTCAAGGGCAAGCGAGGCGGCATGCACCGCGGCTTCCGGGTTTTCGCCATGAACGTGGAACATCGGCGCCTGCAGCATCTTCGCCACATCGGTGGCATAGTGGGTGGAACGCGCCTCGGGCGGCAGCGTGGTAAAGCCGATCTGGTTGTTGAGCACGATATGCAGGGTCCCGCCGGTGGAGTAGCCTTCCAGCTGCGAAAGGTTGAGCACCTCGGCCACCACGCCCTGGCCGGCAAAAGCGGCATCGCCGTGTATCAGCACCGGCAGCACCTCATCTCCGCCCGTGCCGTGATAATCCTGCCGCGCGCGCGCCTTGCCCTCCACCACCGGATCCACCGCCTCCAGATGACTCGGGTTCGAGGCCATCGACAGATGAATGCCGTGACGCCCAAGCGGCGCGACATCACGGGAGAATCCCTTATGATATTTGACGTCGCCTTCTCCGACAAAGGCATACTCAAGATTGTCCTTGAATTCGGCAAAGATGTTTTCCAATGGTTTTTTAAAGATGTTGGCCAGGACGTTGAGCCGCCCGCGATGAGCCATCCCCAGAACCAGGTCCTTGATCTCGCGCTGATTGGACGCGGTGACAATATCGTGAAGGACTGGAATCAGTGTTTCTGCGCCTTCCAGCGAAAAGCGCTTCTGTCCCAGGAATTTGCGATGGAGAAAAGCTTCGAACAGGGCGGCTTCCTGCAGCTGCTGCAGAATCTGCCATTTGCGCTGCTCTGAGAATTCGGTGCGGTTGCGCGTCCCCTCCATGCGATCCTTGAGCCACTGACGTTGCTCGGGATCCTGAATGTGCATGAATTCCACCCCGATGGCGCCGCAGTAGGTCTCGCGCATCACAGCGAGGATCTCCCGCAGGGTGGCGTGCTCCTTGCTGAATCTGCGGGTATGGAATACCGTGTCGAGATCAGCTTCCGACAGGCCGAAGACGCTCAGGTCAAGCAGGGGATGATTGATGGGACAGGGCTTGAGGGGGTCGGTACAGGCCAGCAGGTGACCGATATCGCGATAACGGTAAATCAGCGACTGAACCCCGGATTGCTTCAGGGCGAATGCGGGATCAACACAGGTGCGGGGGCAGGAAGGCGACTCGTTGCCCACCTCGAACCCTTCAAAAAAGCCCTGCCAGTCGCAACCGACACTGGAAGGATCCTCCAGCCAGCGCTGATATAGGGCATCGATCCACGTCGGATCAAGTTGAGCGGAAAAAGGCATAGGTGAAAACATCCTGTTCAAAAGTGATGGAGTCGCAACATTCAGCGCATGAAGTATAACAAAACGCAGGGCGGGTGCAATTTCAAGCCGTTTTGGCCAGTATTCAGCTACTGCCCTTCGGACGCGAGGCCGGCTTTTTTAGCGGCGGGCATCTTGGTCGCAACCAGGTCCTTGGTCAGCGCCGGCAGCCGAGAGCCGCCGTCGCCGCCAAAAACAGCATGACGGCGCAAGACTTCAGGAATCTCCTTTCCCTCTGCCCGGCGATAGCCGCGCGGCAGAAGATACTCATCGTTGAGTCCGCTTGGCGCGTAAAAACGCCTTGCGCCCCCCATGGCGGCAAACCGCTCGATGCGCACCAGCAGCAGAGAGCCGATACCGCGGCCGCGCATATCAGGCTCCACCGCCGGTGGGCGCAGAACAGCTTCCTCGCCGAAGATTTCCATTCCCGTCGCACCGGCCAGCATGCCCTCGGTTCGGCAGGTGAGAAAATGCACAACGTTATCCGGGTTCAGGTCATCATGCGGAAGGCCGCAGCGCGCCAAAAGATCTCTGATCGATGAAAGCTGAGGGGGGTGAGCAAAAAGAAAGACCATCGTGAAATTCTCCAGCAGAATTGTGAAACAACCGGCCGTCAGATCGAAGACGGAGCGCCGCGTCGGCGTTCAGCCAAAACGCAGAGGCTCAGAACGAGAAGAATGCCAAGAAGGTTGAATCCGACATCGAGGATCGAGCCATACCGGCCCGGCACGGACAACTGATGCCACTCGTTGAATAACCCGAACAAAAAAGCAATGGCAGGGGCGCAGAAATAACGGGCCCGCGGACCACAGCCGAGCGCCTCAACTCCGCGCAGCCACAGCAGGGTCAACAGGCCGAAGGCGGGAATATGCAACAAGTTGTTTAGAGCGGGAGGCACGAAGTCAAACGGGTTGGCCGACACGGAGCGGGGCGCGGACGGCAGGGAGGAAACAAAGAAAATCGCAACCATCAACAGCAACGGAGGCAGCAGAGCCGCAACCCGACGGGCAGGAGTCCACCACTGAATCCTGCGGGCCGCCAAAGCATCGAACAGACGAAGACTCCATCCCGACCGAATCAATAGCGCACCACTTCGAAACGCAGGCCGCGGTGACTGAAGATCGCACCGCCCGGGGTAATCTCCTCCATCAACAGATCGTCCTGCAGCAGCTGCCCTTCGCGCAGCATCCTTCCGTTGATGCGCACCATGCGTTGCGAGGGATCAGCGGTATAATAATGCAGAGAAAACGAGAAATCCGGCAGCCCGGCGCGCATCGAGGACGGCAGATCCCGCAGAGTCATGACCGTCACCTTTTCTTCAGTTTCCTTCACAGCTGGCGGTATCTCATCACCAATTTTCTCGGCGGAAGTGGTGGTCGAGGCGAACGCCGCTTCCACCGATTGTTCCGCTCTTTCAGCTTCCTCCTGGGCAGAGGCGGCCTGAGCTTCTGAAGCAGGCACCGAGCTTTCCAGGGGTCTTGGCTCAGAGTCCTCGCCGTCGGGAACAATCAGTGTGCGACCCACAGATTGCCGGGGGATCACTGGAGCCACCGGCGCTTCAACGACCGGAAGCGGCGCGGTTGCAGGCGTTGGTGCTTTTTCAGCGGGGGGCTGCGGCTTTACAGGCGCAGGAGAAGAAGGTTTCACCGGTTCAGTCGTCTGCGCAATTTCTCTTTCAGCCGGCCTCCCGGATTGCGGGGGCACAGAGGGCCTGGACGCCCACCACAGCCAGATCGCACCGTTGAGCATAACAACAAGCGCAATCACGCCCAGGATCAACAAGCCGCGCCGGGAGGCGCGAGGCGGCGTGACGAAATGCTCGGTGCCCAGATCGGGGGCCTTGCCTTCAGGTCGCTTCTTATCTGATTTTCGCAGCGCATCGAGAATAAACGACATGGTTTTCAGCGTCCCTCCGCCTTGAGGCGCGGTTCTGCTCCGCCCAGCGCGGAATTGAGTTGAATCAGAGTCTTGCTGCCGACAATCCCGTCAGGGTCAAGCCCGCGTGAGAGCTGAAAGCGCTTGATGCTGCGCTCCAATCGATCATTATAGCGAGTACCTCCGTCCAGAACAGGCTCCAGACCTTCAGCCGTGGAGAGACCTGCATCAAGCCAGGAGACGAACGGGTCCTCATCTCCAGGGCGTAGATTGCCCCGGTAGCCGGGAGGGGGGCGCCAGAACAAAGTGAATTCGCCAAGCCAGCGCTGTTCCAATGCAGAAAGCTGAACCCTGACGGTCTCACCCGCCACGTCTACAACCGCCCATTCCTCACTCAGTGCGACCAGGGTACCATAGAAAACCCTGCCCTCATCGTCATAAAAAGTCAGAACCGCCGGTCGGTCCAGCCGCGCCAGGGCATGCAGGGTTCCGCGGTCGATCAGGCAGCCGAGGCCATGCGCGGCAGCAAGATCACAAGCCCGGCCCTCCTCGACAGAGATACCCGGCAATCCCCAGATAGAAAACAGCCGCTCATAAGCCTCAAGATCGCTGCGTCCATCAGGAATCGGCAGCGAAGAAGAAATCTCCTGCTCCAGCCTTACCTCATCGACAGGCGCCGTCGCTTCCGGTTCGGCGACGGCATCCGAGGGATTCACAGAAACGGCGGAGTCGGAGTGCTCCTGAACCAGCCAGGATCTAAACGGATAAAAACCTGTCGCCGCCACACCCAGAAGCAGCAGCACAATGACGACCGCCCAGACCGGACGCCTCCACACCCCGTGTCGGCCTTCCCCGAAAATCTCCCGCGCAGCCTGCGAGAGGATCGGTCGATCGACCCGTGCCCGCTCGCGGGCATAGACCCCCAGCAGCGCCCGGTCGCATAAAAGGTTCACCAGACGGGGAATTCCTCCGCTTAAACGATGCAGTCTCCGCAGAATCGGAGGCGGGAAGAGATCGAGGCCGCCGCGCGGCAGCCCCGCCACCCGCAGGCGATGATGCACGTAGCCGACCATTTCATCATAGGTCAGAGGAGTCAGATGATAGCGAGCGCTGATGCGCTGGGCCAGCTGGCGCAGCCGCGGCTGCTCGAGCATTTCCAGGAATTCCGGTTGACCCAGCAGGATGATCTGCAGCAGCTTGCGCTGGTTTGTTTCAAGGTTGGTGAGCAGGCGCAGCTGTTCCAGGACATCGAAATCGAGATTCTGCGCTTCGTCGATAATCAGCACCGTCTGCCGGCCGGCTGCATGGTTCTCGAGCAGGCGGGCATTGATGCGGTCGATGAAGACCTTGTTGCTCTGGTTGCCGTCCGGGTAGCTGATCTGCAGCTCGTCGCACAGGGTGGCCAGCAGCTCGCTGGTGGTGACGCGGGGATTGAGAATAAAAGCGGATTCGCACTTCTCCGGCAGCTGCTCCAGAAGGCAGCGGCAGACGGTGGTCTTGCCGGTGCCGACTTCGCCGGTCAGCAGCACGAATGCGCCTTCGCCGCGAATCCCGAAAACCAGATGAGCCAGCGCCTCGCGATGACGCTCGCTCATAAACAGGTAGCGCGGGTCGGGGGCGATGGAAAAAGGCGCCTCTTTGAGGCCGAAATAATCAAGATACATGCAGAACCATATTTTTCTTTAACCGCTGGTGGCTGTCAGCAGGGCAACAGTGACACGGAGTAAACAGAGTCAACCGGATCACAAATCCGGAACACGCACAGCAAGAGAAGACCCTGATCATGTTAGAAACACGGCCACCTCAATGTCAAGAATCGGACATGCGTCATAATTATGACTCGCCTCAGTAAAATATCGTTTCCGGAGATAGAGAGATTCTCATTTTCACCCCGCTCGATTCAAAAAACAAGCTTTTCGCAATTCTTTTTTCTCCCTGGAATCAAACAGTTGTTTGCCAGACTAAAAAAATAAATCATTAACTATTTTCAATTGGCGTGCTTGTTGCCGTATACAGACCTGTTTTCAAAATATATCGGGAAGAGGGGAATGACTTTAAGCGTATCGTCATCCGGACGGGAACGCGACAGAGACCAAAATAATAACCAGCCAGATCGCAACCGAGGGGGCACAGGTGGCAAAAATCGTTCTTGATCCCATCACACGTATCGAAGGGCATTTACGCATTGAAACGCGCATTGCACAGGACAAGGTTGTGGAGGCCTGGAGCATGGGCGAGATGTTCCGGGGATTTGAAGCGCTTTTGCAGGGGCGCGATCCCCTCGATGCGCCGG
>JAXHUR010000066.1:0-19126 GCA_034189505.1 Thermodesulfobacteriota bacterium
TTGTCCGCCAGATGGCCGAAAACCGCCTCGATTTCGAAAAGATCACCGAGCTGTTCAGCCGCCCGTCAAACGGCGAAGCGCGCAAAGCCGTTGACTCGAAAACGAATTTGCGGTAAAAGACGAGGTCTCGCAGGAAAACATTGCACGCCGCCCTAGCTCAGCTGGTAGAGCAACTGATTCGTAATCAGTAGGTCGTCGGTTCAAATCCGATGGGCGGCTCCAGATCGGAAAACGGGGGTTCAGGCTGAAGGCCGGATCCCTGTTTTTCTTTTTGCGCCTTCTCCGCAAACGTTTGCCCTGCGCAAAAAACAGCGCTACACTTTTCCTCTCGAAAGAAAACACGGCCTGATTTCAAAGAATATCCTGGAGATGCACTCCCATGAAATCATCGCACGGTGCCGCTCATCTCAAAAATCAGTTTGCCAGCGACAACTACGCCGGAATCTGCCCTGAAGCCTGGCAGGCCATGGCCGAAGCCAACCAGGGATTTTCCAACGCCTACGGCGAGGATCGGTGGACGGCGCGAGCCTGCGATCTGCTGCGCGACTTTTTTGAAACGGACTGCCAGGTCTACTTCGTGTTCAACGGCACCGCCGGCAACTCGCTGGCGCTGGCCTCGCTGTGCAACTCCTACCACAGCGTCATCTGCCATGAGATCGCCCACGTGGAAACGGACGAGTGCGGCGCGGCGGAGTTTTTCAGCAATGGCACCAAGATCCTGCTGGTCCCGGGGGGAAACGGCAAAATCGACCTGCATGCCGTCGCGCACACCGTCACCCGCCGCGCCGACATCCATTATCCCAAGCCCAAGGTGCTTTCCATCACCCAGTCCACGGAATTGGGAACGGTCTACAGCCTTTCGGAACTGCAGGCCATCGGCACCTGCGCCCGCGAGTTCGGCATGCGCCTGCACATGGACGGCGCCCGTCTCGGCAATGCACTGGCTCACCTCGACCGGACTCCCGCCGACCTGACCTGGCGCGCCGGGGTGGACGTTTTGACGCTGGGCGGCACCAAAAACGGCATGGCCGTAGGCGAGGCGGTGGTGTTCTTCGATCCGGCGCTGGCCGAAGAATTCGATTATCGCTGCAAGCAGGCGGGACAGCTGGCCTCCAAAATGCGCTTTCTCGCCGCGCCCTGGATCGGCATGCTGGAAAGCGGCGCCTATCTGCGCAACGCCGTTCACGCCAACCGCTGCGCCGCCCTGCTGGAAGAACGGCTGCGGGAGATCCCCGGCATTGATCTCTGCTATCCCCGCCAGGCCAACGCCGTGTTCGTCTCCCTGCCGCCCCGCGTGAGTCAGGAGCTGGAACAACGGGGGTGGCGTTTCTACACCTTCATCGGCCTGGGTCATGCCCGCTTCATGTGCTCCTGGCAGACCGGTGAGGCGGATATTGAAGCGCTGGCGGCGGAGATCAGGGAAATTATTAACAACCTCTGAGTTTTCGGTGTATATATTTACGCCGCGGGGACGTCACTCCCATGCTGAACAGTGACCTCTCGGTCCCGGAGCCCGCACCAGGAGAAGACTGCATATGGACCTTAAACGGCTTGAAGTTTTCTGCCGAACCATCGAATTGAAAAGCTTCACCAAAGCGGCGAAGCATCTCAACCTTTCCCAGCCGACGGTCAGCGAGCATATCCGGCATCTGGAACAGGTTGTGGGGGAGAAGCTGCTGGATCGCTTCGGCCGCGAGGTGGTTGCGACTCCCGCGGGACGGATTCTCTACGAGTACGCGCTGAAGATGCTGCGCCTGAAATCCGATGCGCTGACGGAGATCGAGGCCTTTGGCGGACGCCTGAGCGGAACGCTGGGGCTGGGCGCCAGTTCCATCCCGGGCGCCTACCTGCTTCCACGCCGGATTGCGGCGCTCAAGAAAGCACATCCCGGCATCCATTTCAACCTGCGTATCAGCGGCACGAACCGCATTGCACAGGAGGTTATCGCCGGTGACCTCGAAATCGGCATCGTCGGCTCCGAGCAGCGCGACGGCAGGCTGACCGACGAACCCCTGTTTACCGATGAAATCCTGCTGGTGGTTGCCCCTGACCATCCTTTTGCTCACCGAACCCGCGTAACGCTGGAGGATCTGGCGAATCAGGATTTTATCCTGCGGGAGGCCGACTCCGGGACGCGCACTGTAACGATGGAAGGGCTGCGCGCCCGGGGCTTCGACCTGGAGCAGGCCCGCATCGTCGCCGAATTGGGAAGCTGCGAAGCGGTGCGCGAGAGCATCAAGGCCGGCATCGGCTGTGGTTTCATCTCGGCGCTGGCCGTGGCCGAGGATGCGAAAAGGGGAACGCTCAAAACGCTGCGGGTCGAAGAAGTCGATCTGCGGCGGCGCTTTCACCTGCTGACCCGGCGCGGACGGCGCCTGTCCCCGGTAGCGGAACTTTTCATCGGGCAGTTGCGCGCGCAGGTCGCCTGACTCTCCCCTCTCTGCCGCAGCGAGGCCCAATTGCAAAAGTGATCCTATTGTGTTAATAACGCCCTGCCGCTTCGATCTTTTTTGTCGTAAAAATTCCCGGCCCAACAAGGATGGACCATGACCCAGCGGATGATTCTGATCAATTCGCCCTACTTCATCTCCGAAGAGAACCTGCATAAAGTCGACGACTGGTCTGAAGTGTTCGGCAACGATCACCCCCTGTCGCTGGAGATCGGCTGCGGCACCGGCCATTTCGTGGTGGAATGCGCCAGGCGCAACCCGGAGCGAAACTACCTGGCGATCGACATCTTCAATCGCGGCTGCTTCAAAACATGCAACCGGGTCGAACAGGCCGGCTTGACCAACGTGCGGGTGGCCCGGGCGGAAGCGCGCTTTCTGATGGCTCACTTTCTGCCGCCGAACTCCCTGTCGCAGATCTTCATCAACTGTCCCGACCCCTGGCCTAAAAAGCGCCACCGGCGGCGGCGCCTGGTCAACGAGACTTTTCTCGATTTGGCGCGCTATGTTCTGAAACGTGACGGCGACCTGTACTTCACCTCCGATTTCGAGGATTATGCCGTGGAAGTAGCCATGCGGGCCACGGAACACCCCAACTTCAGCCAGGCCCGCCCGGCCCCGGTCGCTCTCGACATCGAAGGTTATCCGCGCTCCAAATACATGCGGCGCTTTCTCGATCGCAACGAGCCGATCTATTTCGTGCACTTTCGCTGCGACAAACCTGAAGGGGCGGTTCTGCCTCCGCCTCCGGTTGAACCCGGCTTCAGACTGCTCTGGGCGGTCGCGAGCGATCTATGACTTCTTATCTGAGCGCACATTTTGACGGCATCGGCGGCCAAATCAAAGAGGTCCCCGAAGATTTTCAGGTCGAGGAGATCCCCCTTTACCTGCCCTGCGGCAGCGGCGAACACCTCTATATAGAAGTTGAAAAGCGGGGGATGACCACCCTCGACCTCATGCATCGTCTGGCGCGCGCACTCAACCTCAAAGAGCGCGACATGGGCTACGCCGGGCTCAAGGACGCCCGCGCCCTGACCCGCCAGACCCTGAGTCTTCCCGGGGTGCGCCCGGAGCAGCTGGAAGGTCTGGAGCTGCCCGGCACCCGCATTATCAGTGCGCAGTATCATCGCAACAAGCTGCGCCCCGGGCACCTGGCCGGCAACCGTTTTCGCATCCGTATCCGCCAGGTGGGAGAACAGGCCCTGGACCGCGCTCGGAACATCGTTCATGTACTCGAGCAGGTCGGCGTCCCCAACCTGTTCGGCAGTCAGCGCTACGGACTGCTCAACAATTCCCACCTTATCGGCCGCGCGGTCCTGGAAGGCAATTTCAGCGAAGCTCTTCTCCAGATCATGGGTGATCCCGCCCTGATCCGGGATCCACGCTGGCGACAAGCGGCTGAAGCCTATCGCGCCGGCGAGTTGACCGAGGCGCGGGCTGCGTTGCCGCCCGCCATGCGCGATGAGCGCCGCCTGCTCGACATGCTGCTGCAGGGGCGCGACGAGCGCGCCGCCGTTCTTGCTTTTCCGCGCCGCAAGCTGCGGCTGTTTCTGTCGGCCTGTCAATCCTGGCTGTTCGATCGCATTGTCGTCATGCGCATGGAGAGCCTCGAAACCCTGTGGCCGGGCGATCTGGCCTACATTCACGGCAAGGGGGCCTGCTTCCTCGTGGAGGATTCGGACAAGGAACAGCCGCGCGCCGACCGTTTCGAGGTCAGCCCTTCCGGCCCGCTGTTCGGCTATAAAAGCACCCTGGCACAGGGACAGGCCGGCGTGATCGAGCAGGCGCTGCTGGATCACGAGGGGATCTCGCTGGAATCGTTTCGCCTGTCAAAAGGGCTGTCGATGGAAGGGGAACGCCGCCCTCTGCGGGTGCCGCTGACCGAAACAGAGGTCGATGCCGAGGGAGAGGATCTGATCATCTCCTTCGTTTTGCCGCGCGGCAGCTACGCCACCAGCGTTCTGCGGGAGATCATGAAACCGGCACAAGCCAATCTGCAGAACGGGGTTTGACTAAACCACTTCTCTCAACCTGTTTTTTTCTGTTAAGATTGATGGCGTCGCAGAACCAGGGGATATGCCACCCGCGCTTCGGAGGAGTTTATGAACACCCGCCGCCCCCCAGCGTCCGAACCGCTGAATGATGATTACCGCGTCAACTTCTTTCGGCCGCGCTCCGGCTACATGCGGCAGAAAGTCATTTACATCTGGGTCATGCTGACCAGCTGGGCCTTTTTCACCTTCGGCTTCCAGTGGCTTCTCTACCTGGTTGAGCGCCACCCCAACGGCGCCAGCTTCCTGACCGATATGACCGTATTCGGTTTCCCGTTTCACTTCTGGTTTTCAGGTCATTTTCTGATTGTCTGGTTTATCTTTCTCTGTTTTCTCTTCAACACCTTTGTTGACCGCCTGACGCAGATTCATCGCAGGCGCAAATAGGAGCCGCCATGCCTGAACCGGAGATACTCGAACAGGGGATCAGGTGGGGCCCCGCCCTGATCATCTTCGCCACGCTGGCTTTTTTTCTCATCGTGGGGCTGTTCAGCCGCGTGCGTTCGAGCACCGAATATTATCCGACCTCCATTCGCTCCATCGGCCGCATCGGCGCCGGCGCCGCGATTGCCTCGAACTGGATGAGCGCCGCCTCGCTGCTGGGGATCGCCGGCGTCTTTTACCTCAGCGGTTATTTCGCCCTGGCTTTTGTCATCGGCTGGACAGGCGGCTATGTGCTGCTTCTGATCCTGCTGGCGGGGCAGATAAGACGCTTCGGCAAGTTCACCGCTCCCGAATTTGTCGACGCGCGCTACGATTCTCCCGCGGCCCGGCTGTTGTCGGCGGCGATCGCCATCATCATCTCCCTGATCTACTGCCTGGCCCAATACAAGGGGATCGGGCTGATTTTTTCCTGGGTTTTCGGCTACGACTACACCCGTTCGGTCATGCTGGGGACCGCCGTTGTGATCGCCTACATGGTGATTTCCGGCGCCCTCGGCGCGACCCGCAACCAGCAGCTGCACTACACGGTGCTGATCATCTTTTTCATCGTTCCGCTCATGGCCCTGGCAAAGCAGCTCGGGTTTTCCTGGGTCATCCCCCAATTCGGCTACGGCCCGGCCCTGCAGGAACTCTCCCAGCAGACACAGGGACAGTTCACCCTGCCCTGGAGCAACGCAAGCCCCTGGCAATGGAGCGCCCTGTGTTTTACCCTGATGGTCGGCACCGCCGGCCTGCCCCATGTTCTGTCGCGCTTCTACACCGCCCCCAACCTGCGCGACGCGCGCTGGAGCGTGTTGTGGGGCATCTTTTTCATCGGCCTTCTCTATTGGAGCGCGCCGGCCTACGCCATTTTCGCCAAACTGCTCGAATCACGAGGCAAAGTCGTTCTTGATCCTGGTGCTGCTATTCAGAATGCCGACATCATCATCCTGCGCGCGGTGGAATGGGCCAATCTTTCTCCCTGGCTGACCGGTATTCTGGCAACGGCGGTTATCGTAGCGGCTTTTTCCACGGTCACCGGCCTGCTGATCACCGGCGCGAGCGCCTTCAGCTACGACATCTATTTCCGCCTGCTCAACCCCACCGCCAGCCAGAGCCAATGTGTCCGCGTTGCCAAAGGCACCACTCTGGTGCTGGCCATCATCGTTGTGCTGCTGGCGGTCAATCCGCCGGGCCTGATCGCCGAAATCACCGCCGTGGCCTTTGCGCTGGCGGGCAACACCCTGTTTCCGGTATTCGTACTCGGTATCTGGTGGGACCGCACCAACAAATATGGAGCCATCGCCGGCATGCTTACCGGCCTGGCCGTGACCTTTTCCGCCTTCTTCCTGCCGGAGCTTTTCCCGGCTCTGGAAGGGATTATTCATCCGACGTCAAGCGCTCTGATTGGAGTCCCGCTGGTGATGCTGATAATGATCGGCGTGTCTTTGCTGACGCCTCCACCGCCCGAGAAAATCCGCCGCTTCCTCGCACGGGAAGTTCACACGCCCTAATAATGGCCGTTTACGGACAAAACCTGCTTGGGTGCGGGAGATGATTTTGATTGCTTTATTTGATCCCAGGGTTCTGCAATGAAGCTTGTCATGTCAGCAGGCAGCCTCTATACCCTTGAACTGGAAAAGATTTTCGAGTTGGCCAGGGATACGGGGTTCGACGCGATGGAAGTCATCATCAATTACGACTTCCAGTATCAGGACAATGTGGCCCTGTTGAACGATCTCGGCCAGATTCTGCCGGTCGCGTCCCTGCACGCGCCTTTTTTCCAGCTCGATGGATGGGGCAACAAAATCGATCAGCTCAAGCGCACGGCCAACCTGGCCATGGAGTGCGACATTCCGCTGATCAACTTTCATCCTCCGGCATGGATGGCCTTTGAATTCAAATTCTGGCGCTGGCTCAAACGTGTCGCAGATTTTCAGGAAGAGATCGGTAAAAACCAGGTGATCATCACCATGGAGAACATGCCCTGCGGCGGCGCATTCAAGACCAACCCCTACTACCTGGGGCAGACCCAGAAGATGATCAACTTTCTGCAGGAACACAATCTTTTCCTGACCTTCGACACCGCGCACATGGGCACGTCAAAAGCCAACTTTCTGGTGGACTTTCACCTGTTCTACGATTCCGGCACCATGCGCAACATTCATTTTTCCGACTACGGTTACGGAAAAGAGCACCTTCTCCCCGGACACGGTGTGCTGCCCCTGACCCGTTTTCTGAATCATCTGCGTGAAACGGGATACAACGAGAGCCTGGTGCTGGAGCTTTCGCCCCATGAATTTCCGGAGGAAGAGGAGTTGATCAGGGAAAGTCTGGCGGAGATTTTTGAATACTTATGCCAGGAAACACGGCACAGTTTTCCTGGGCGGAGGCAGGTATCGGGAGAAAGAGACAGGGACTGAAATACTCAACGCACGACATAAACGGAACATCTGGCGTGCAGGGCCACCTTGGTGGAGACGCTGCCGAGCAGGGTACGACGTACCCGCCCCGCACCGGATGAGCCGATGACGATCACGGAGATCTCCTCCTGCTCGGCAAAAGCCATGATCTCCTCCGCAGGATCGCCATAAACCACGACATTCTCAAGCGGAACGTCGGCTTCCGCCGCAGATTTTTCCACCACATAGAAGATGCGCTTTCGCTTCTCCTCCCAGTCGGGGCGTTCCGTCAGGGGCGGCGAAGGGATGAAATCGGTGAAGGAGGGCGCGCGATTGCCGGGCAGAACCAGGATGGCGAAAACCCGGCTTTTGAAGCGCTTACCCGATGCGGCCGCCAAGCGCACCGCCTCTTCCGCGGCCTTGTCGGACTGGGGGGAGCCGTCGATGGCCACCAGGATTTTCTTGCTCAGATTCAGCATCCATTTGCTCCTTCGTGCACGAATTCAGAGTATTTTTTCATCATGCCGGATGGAGCGTATCAAAGTCAATGCACGACCGCTTTAAAACAGGTTCAAAGCCATACGCTCCGGCCCATCCTCACCTATTTCTTCCGGTTCATGTTGACTTTACTAAAACATCATTCTATATTTCTATTGCCTGTTTTAACTGCCAGTCGGCATCTCAGCATCCGCCGGCGACTGACAAGGCGGAGAAATCATTCAACGCAGGGCACCTTTACTGCTTGACATATGGTCTTATTTATCTAAGATGGTAGGCTATTATAAAGACATTTAATATATTTAATCTTGCCTAAATTCGGAAAAGGAACAGATCCTCCCATGGCCAGAAAAGAAAAATCCGAATATATCATTCAGGCGGTTTCACATGCCCTCGACCTGCTCGAGCAGTTTCACGACGATGTCGACGAACTTGGCGTTACGGAACTCAGCAAACGCCTGAAGCTTCACAAAAACAACGTCTTTCGGCTGCTCGCCACCCTCGAGTCGCGCGGCTACATCGAGCAGAACAAGGCGACTGAAAACTACCGGCTGGGCCTCAAAGCCCTGGAGCTGGGCCAGACCTTCATCAAGCAGATGGGGCTTCTGCGCCAGGCCAAGCCGATCCTCGAAAAAATTGTCGAGCAGTGCAACGAAACGGCCTACGTCGCCATCTTCAAAGAAGGCTTCATTGTCTACCTGGATGTCGTCGAGACCAACCTGACGGTCCGGGTCGTGTCGCGCGTGGGTTCCCGCATGCCCGCCTACTGCACCGCCGCGGGCAAGGTCCATCTGGCTTTCATGTCGGATGAAGAGATCGACTCCATCCTGCCGAACCGCGAATATAAAAAATTCACGGACAATACCATCACCGATCGTGAGACGCTGCGCAAGGAACTTCGGGAAGTCGAGGAAAAGGGATATGCCATCGACGACGAAGAGCTCGATCTTGGCGTGCGCTGCGTCGCCGCCCCCATCCGTGACTACACGCGGCGCATCGTAGGAGCGATCAGTGTTTCCGGTCCCTCCATGAGAATCAACGACGAACGCATCGAAAAAGAAATCGTGCCGCTGGTTCTGGAATCAGCCGAAGAACTCTCCACCCGGCTCGGCTTTCACAAATAAGCAGACAGGCATGCAGAGCTGCCGCCCGACCTGGATCCTTACCGACGCCCCCTGATTTTCAGGGGGCGTTTTTATTGCGGCCGGCCAGGCGCTCAAACAGCTGCTTAGCCTGAAAACGGGTCTTCTCCCGGTCGGCGGAATTGTCGATGACGAAATCGGCGCGGGCAAGCTTTTCAGCCTGCGACATCTGCGCAGCGATTTTACGGCGGGCACTCGCCTCATCAATGCCGTCACGCTCCATCAGGCGTTCCAGTTGGACCTGCGGGTCAACTTTGACGACCAGGACCGCGTCGACCCGGTTCTGGGCACCGGCTTCAAACAGAAGTGGCGCTTCATAGACGATCAGGGGAGGGTCCGCCCGGCGGGCTTCGGCCAGGCGCTGTTCCGCCAACGATGCAATCGCCGGATGAATCAAAGCATTGAGAACGCGGCGCTGTTTTTCATCGGCAAAAATCTTTTTCCCCAGCACATCACGGTCGAGGGTGCCGTCACCAGCCAGGACTGAACGGCCGAAATGCTCAACGAGTCTCTCCAAAACCTTTCCGCCGGGGCGTACAACCTCGCGCGCCAGTTCGTCGGCGCTGATTACGGCTGCCCCGAGGCGGCGAAAGACATCTGCAACAAAGCTCTTCCCCGAAGCAATTCCGCCGGTGATACCAAGAATCATCTCTTCACCCTCTCCTGCCTGATGGACGACCATTTCAACAGTGCCCTGCCCTTGTTTTCCCGAAAGGGAAAAACAACAGTACCGATTTAGCACAGAGGAAGCCCCTCAGCAACTCGGCATCTCCTCAAGATCGCCAAGGCGCCGAATTTGTAGTAAAACTCAGGTTGACACGCCTTTACAAAAAAAACCCCAACCGCTATCTTTAGCTAGGAGGCGGTCGGACTTTGGAGATCGTCACGAGAAATTGGCAAATCGAGGACAGATTTTTGGGAATTTGAGAGCGAATAGTAAACCTATTTGTCGAAAATTTGCGGGAATATGAGCCGTTTTCCGGTTTCGCAGTAGATTCTTTCAAAGGCCGTATAGCCTCTTAGGTTTGCCCATTCATCAAGGAGGCACTGTTGCCGTGAAAAAACAGAGTCCGCAGCATTCACACATGGAAAACGCCCTGCGCGGACTCGGCCTGATCATCAAAGCAGTCCGGTTTTATCCCGAAAACCATCCCGCACGGATTGACGCGATCGAGCGTGGCATTTCCACTTTGCGTCTCGCTCTCGACGATCTTGACCATGTGGCGCTCAAGGTTCGCCGGGAACAGCTCTCCATCGAACCCGGCCCTAAACTGCGCGGTTCAAATCCCGCCATCCAGGCCCTTGCTTACCACCTGTTCGCCCGCCGTATATTCCAGTTGATGATTCTTGCCGACATATCAGCCAGAGATCTTGAACGCGCGGCCTGTGCGCTGGCCCTGGAACCCGAGGAGATCATCCGCCGCGGGGGAATCGCTAAAGTTTTCAGTTCGGCCGGCATCGAAACCCTCTGGGTCAATGAAACCGATTTGAATAAGATTCTCGGCCGGCGCGAAATGCTGCGGGAAATGAAAAGCGATACTCGCTCCGAGGCCGAGCAGAAGGAGCCCTTAGCGGACAAAAATCAGAGCGATGACGGGGCTTTCCAGGAAAGGGATCAAGGGCAGCCACCGCTCATGGAAAATTCGTCTCTTGCTGATCAAAGGCGTACCCTGGAAGAGATCCTGTCTGATCTGGCCGAAAAGAGTTCCGAGGCCCGTTTCCGCCGCCTGGTTAACGAATTGACCGAAGTGATCTACGCGAAAGTGTCCTCCCCCCTGTCGACCGGTCTTCTGGCCGCCCTGTCTTTCCTGGCACTCGGCATCGAGGAAAAGGATTACGGGGAAAGCGAACGCACCCTGTGCCGCAAAAATTTCGAAACTCTGATGACTTCCGAGCGAATCGACCAGCTCATCGATTTTCTGTGTGGTTCGGGGCGGGATGACAGCAGCCTTAATAAGGTCCATTTTTTGCTGAGAAAATCAGGGGAACAAGGCGCCAGGCAGTTGGGAGAGCGCCTGGCCGAAGAAAAAGAAGCCAAAAGACGTAAAATTCTCGCCCAAGCGCTGACCGCCTTCGGGCGTAGCGCCCTTGCCACGCTCGATCGCCTGCTGCGCGACGAGCGCTGGTATGTGGTGCGCAACGCCGCCACCATCCTGGGAGAGATCCGCGATCCCGAAACCGCCGGGCGCCTGGCGGCTCTCCTGGGACACAAGGACGAACGGGTGCGTCGCGAAGCCATTCGCGCCCTGACCCGTCTTGGCACCACCGAGGCCATGGATGTGCTGCTGGTGGCGGTGGAAGAAGGAGACCCCGATCTGCAACGCCAGGCGTTGCTTTCCCTCGGCGCCATGAAGCAGACCAAGGCGATCCCTTACCTGCTGCGCTTTCTGGAACGCAGCGATCCTTTTGTGCGCTGCCTTGAACTCAAGCGTGGCGCGGTTCGCGCATTGGGAGACATGGGGGCGGCCGAAGCCGTTCCTGCGCTGAGGGCGCTGCTTCAGCAGCGCAAATTTTTCTTCCGCCGTCGTTTTCAGGAAATTCAGATCGCCTGCTGCCTGGCCCTGGCGCGAATCGGCACCGACGAATGCCGGCGGGTACTTGAGATCACCACACAACACGGGCATGGTCCGCTCAGCCGCAGTGCAGCCCGTGCACTGCGGGAGATTGCCCGTGCGGAGAAGTCATGACGGTTGAACCACTGAAAAATTTTGCTCAGTTGCTGGCAGGTGCCGTGCAGAGCCTGCGCCTCTACCCTCGCACCCACCCGCTGATCGGCCGTCAGGTCAGAGCCTGCTGCAGTTGCCTGAGCGATATTCTCGCCCGGCAGAAAAGCCTTCGCCTTGGGGTCACCGACAACACCCTTTTCTGCGATGAATATCTGTTCACCACCCCCAATCCTGCATTGCAGGAACTCACCCAGCTTCTTGAAAACCTGCACGTTGAGGGGATCGAGTTCCAGGCCGGCATCAATACGAATGAACTCGAAGAATTCATTTTCCTTGCCCATCAAGGCGGCTGGCAGGCAACAGGGCTGGAAACCGCGCTGGTCAGGCGCGAAATCTATCACATACTGCCGCTGGAAAAGAATGCCGGTGAGAAAGACCCGCATGAAATCTACCAGCGCGCCCTCAAAGTTGTGAGTAACGTTTTCGACGACGTGCGCCTCGGCAGAGTGCCTTCAAGCAGACAGGCCCGCGAAACAGTGCGGGATATGGTGGCGAGCACCCTGGAGAACCCGCATGCGCTGTCAGCTCTCACCCTGATCAAAGATTACGACAACTACACCTTTCACCATTCAGTCAACGTGGCGGTGATATCGATAGCGGTGGGGCGCGCCTGCGGTCTGAACGAAGCACAGATGCGCACCCTGGGTCTGGGCGGGCTGCTGCACGATCTGGGCAAACTCAAAGTCGACGTGGGAATCATCAACAAACCGGGGCGCCTGACCCTCGAAGAGTTCGAGAAAATCAAAAAACACCCGGTTCACGGTGCGGGAATCGTCGAGCAGATGGAAGGTGTGTCACGGGAGGTGATCGATATTGTGATCGGCCACCATCTGCATTACAACCGGCAGGGCTACCCCGATGATCTCGTCGGCCGCCCGCTGTCGCCGCTGACCGATATGGCCGCCATCGCCGACAGCTACGACGCCATGACCACCATGCGTTCCTACCGTCGGCCGGTGAGCCCCCGCCAGGCCATGCGCGAGATGAAAGCAACCTCCGGCGTCCTTCTGCACCCTGAATACCTGGCGCACTTTCTCAAGTACCTCGGCCCTTATCCGGTCGGCACGGTCGTGCGCCTCAGTCAGGGGGAGACCGCTTTTGTTACCAAAGCGGACACGGAAGGTCGTTGCGAATTGCGCTTGAAGATTTTGTTCAACAAGGAAGGGAAGCAGACGGACAGTGAGCGTTTCATCGAATTGGCGGCGGGGGAATCGGAGCGGATCGTCGGGGAAGTCGATCCATTTCTGGCAGGGATCGATCTCGGCAGTCTTTTGTAGCGGGCCTGCGCTTCATCCAAAGCATCAGGCTTTTTCCGAAGAATCCCCCCATTCAAGCAGGGCCAGGGCTCTGGCCGCTTCAGCCCGCACCGCCGGGCGCCTGTCCCGCAGCACGGCCAGAAGATATTTCTCTGCCGCGACGCTCCCGATCTTTCCGAGAGAACCAACCGCAGCAGTCACCACCCCGCTGTCTTCATCACGTAGAACGGACGCCAGGTAGGGCACCAGACGCATGTCCCGGAAGTGCCCCAGCGCTTCGGCCGCATACATGCGCACCGCCGCGGCCTCGTCGCGCAACCGCTTCGCCAGTTCAGGCAGGGCGCGCGGCTCGCCCCGGGTGCCGATCACCTGAACGGCGGTGGCCCGCACATCGGCATCCGCGTCAACCAGGCAGTTCAGAAGTGAAGGCAACACACGGGAAGAACGCACAGCCTCGAGCGCATACAGGCATCGGATACGCTCCGCGCGCTTCGGTGACTTCAGCCCCTGCAGCAGCATATCGAGATGCAGAGCCGGCTCCAGAGCTTCAAGGGCCTCGGCGGCCGCCTTGCGTACCTCCTCTTCGGAATCCGAGAGAGCTTCATTCAAAGCTTTTTTGCGCTGTTCAAGCATCATCGGTTCCCGTCAGGGAATCAGAATGGAATATCGTCATCAGGATTGAAGGGCGGCTCTTCCATGTCGTCGTGTCCGGATTCTTTCTTACTCCCGCCGCCTGAGGCATCGCGGGATTCACCTGTACGGCCGCTGCCGTAATCTCCGCCGCCACGCTGCGAGGAAAATCCGCCTTCGTCACCGCGGGAGCCAAGCATCTGCATCTGATCCGCCACGATCTCGGTGATATAGCGATCATTTCCGTCGCGGTCCTGATATTTGCGGGTCTGAATCTTTCCTTCCAGATAAACCTGCTTGCCCTTGTGCAGGTATTTGCCGCAGATTTCCGCCAATTGCCGCCAGGCCACAATGTTGTGCCACTCGGTGCGCTCCTGCTGCTGACCGTTGCGGTCCTTGAAGCGTTCGCTGGTGGCGATGGGAAAAGTCGCCACGGGAACACCGGACGGAGTATAACGCAACTCGGGATCCTTGCCGAGGTTTCCCACCAGTATCACTTTATTGATCGACATAACGCCTCCTGCGTCAACAATACGTGAAATGTTAATGTTTATTGTTCACTGCTAAAAGAAACTGTCACTGGCTAAAAGTTATTGTCACTCAGATAGGAAAAACACGATTCCCAACTCCTTCTATGCGGAAGAAGCCGATCATTGATTTTTTGTCCGGGGCGCCGGTAGGCTGTGTTTAGCATGAACAGGTCGTATTACACGTGGAAATTAGCCACAGCATGTCACAGGGAGACTGGCGATGTCAACAGAAAAAACCAGAAAAATCAGCAACATAAGCCACTATCCAATTAAAGGAAAAACATAACCGCCAAGGGAGGTAAGTAGCCCCCGGTCAAACTGGGGGCTTTAACGCAATCGCAAGATTAAAAACTTAGCGGGGTAAATCATACTCCCGCAAATGCCAAACTTTCAGGGTTCTCCGGCAAAGCCGGGGGATTGCGGTGCCGGGAGTAGTAAAGCTACGGTCGTAATGACCTGTCCTATTCTCCCATATCAGCGAAACGCTTTTTTTCGAAACAGCTTCCAGAATGTGACCAGGACGGCAAGAGGGGGGATTCGGCGCAGGAGAGGACTGACCTCGACACGGACGTTGGAGTGCCGCTCGATCTTCCAGAGCACATAGTCCAGCCCGTTTTCGAAGGTCAACAGCGCCTTGAGAAGCCGCAGGGCGGAGAGGCATTTCCCCTGCACCTGGCGCAGGCGCCAGGCCAGGCGATTGCGCCTCTTCTGGACGGCAGAAACATTAAGACGGTAGCGCAGAGGAGGGCCGCCGGGCAGGGGTTCGACGCGAAGTCGGGGATCCCCGAGGGCTTCGCGGGTGACGGCGGTATAGTAGTCTGGGGCCGCGTCGACGAGACGGGCCGCGGTATCGGGTTCCTCGGAGCGCAACTCGCAGCGATAGCTCAGGCTCAGCCCTGTGCTCCACAGCTCGCGTGCGGTAAAGATGGCCGGCGCCTGCGGCAGGGCGCGGCGCACGAAGGTGCGCACGGACCAGGTCAGAGCCTGATGAATTCGATCTCTGGTGCCCGGGTCGCGGGTGTAAATCAACCCGGACGGCTGGGCGAAACGCGCCCAGATGTAGGAATGGAACCAGCTGCGCGCTCCTTTCTCGAAATCATCGAGGGTCAGAACGGCATATTTGGCCCGCAGGGTTCTTCCTTCCCAGGGAGTTTCCAGATAAAAGACATTCGGCGGCAGCAGCCGGTTCATGGCGGCCTTGAAGCCTGAGTCGAAGGCCACCCGGTAGTCATCGACCAGCAGGTAGAGATCGGCGATCCCCTCGTCGGACCGGCCGCGGCGCAGGCAGGAGCCGTAGAAAAGGACGGCCGCGACTCCCTCATGGCGCTTTCGCGCCGCATCGGCCAGCGCGGCGATACCGACAGGCGCAGAACGGGTGGTCCATTCCTGGATGATTTCCTGCAGGGGATCTTTGCTGTTCATCCGTGCCTTTCGCGTTTCGCGGGTCAGATTCTCAGAAACCGGGCCGGCCCAGCCGCTTGGATGGTCAGGGGGGAGGCGGCCTCGAAGAGCTCGCCGTCGAGAGTGAACCGGCCGGTGAAGTCGAGGGTGATCCGCCGGGCATTGTGGCTGAGGTAACCGTTTTCCGGTGAGACCCCGGCGGGGCGCCTGCCACGCAGCACAGCAGGCAGGTTGCGCAGCAGATAGCGCGGTTTCGACTGCACCGCGGTCAGATGCAGCGGAGCGTCCTCTTCCCCCCAGTAGGGACGCAGTCCGAGAAAGAGGCGTTCGAGGGTACTGACCAGGGTGAACAGGCAACAGACCCGCTGCGCCGCGGCATCGTCGCGGCGTATCTCCACATCGGTAGGCGGCAGCAGCTTTTCGTTCCCCGTGAAGACCGCCAGCAGAAGTCTGGCCAGGATCAGTCCGGGCATGAGCTCGCCGCGCACGCCCCTGGTGTTCATGCGGCGGTGGAACAGATCGATCCCCTGCGGAATGGCGCCGACACCGAAGAACATGCCGCACAGGGGCGCGGAATAGTCTTTTCTGTGGACCTGGAGGACCGGGCGCTCGTGGATGGCCGTATCGCTGCCCCGCGTCCCGGCAGCCCAGGCCGTGACCTTTGCGAGAGCAGAGGGGAAGTCGCCGGCGATACCGACGTCGCGGGCCAGCATGCTCGTGGTTCCGGCCCGCAGCAGGGCGAGAACGGGCGTTCGAGCGAAGATGGCCTGGCCGTACAGGGCCGTCAGCACCGCCTGGGCGGTGCCGTCGCCGCCGTTGACGATCAGCAGGTCGATATCGCGAGCTGCGAAACCGGCAAGCACCGCCTGCACCTCAGCGGGGGTGACGGCTTCGCCATGATGGATCTGCGAATTTTCGGCGAGGAACTCCCGGATTTTATTGAGACCTTTTCTGTTCCCGCCGCTGCGGGGATTGGTGACCATGCCGATGGTCATGGCCCCGGCGGCGGATTGACCATCCTGCGCCCGAGATGCCGCATCGTTCACGAGCGCCGGTTGGAAAAGCATCGCTCGGCCAGGGTCGGTTTTTTCGCCGCGGGGTCGACGTCCAGAAACCAGGAGCGCAGCGGGCGCCCGGCCAGGCGCTCACGAAAACCCATGGCCAGACGCGCGAGGAGAAAGAGGCTGGAAGCGGCGGTCCATAAAGTGACTGCGAGCAGACCCAGGTCGGGGCGGCCGGCGATCAGCCCGAGGGTGAGCAGGAGCAGGTTCGGGTTGCGCCTGCCGGTGATCAGGCGGAAGTAGGAGTCGAGAGGCCGCCAGCAGAAGATGCCGGAAGGCTCCAGGAATTTCTTGAAGGCCACTTCCGCCAGGCGCCCGGCGATGTAGCCGATGAAGATCAGCC
The DNA here is from genome assembly GCA_034189505.1 of Thermodesulfobacteriota bacterium. Taxonomy (GTDB): domain Bacteria; phylum Desulfobacterota; class Desulfuromonadia; order Desulfuromonadales; family Geoalkalibacteraceae; genus Geoalkalibacter_A. Next base: position 16,911 of record JAXHUR010000066.1, read on the forward strand.
AGAAGGCGGTTTCCAGGGCCAGGGGAATGCCGGGCTGCCAGCTGGCAAGCCCGAGCCCCCAGGCGAGGTACCAGAAGGGCGGGGAGATCAGGTCGATGGCGTGGTCGAAGATATGCCCGAATTTGGTCGAGTTGACGGTGACCCGCGCCAGCTTGCCGTCGACGGTGTCGAGAAAGGTCATCAGCCAGGCCGCCACCAGCCCCACGGCGAACAGACCGTTGAGAAAGGCGAGGCCGGCGATGATGACCAGGGCAAGGCTCACGGAGGTGACCTGGTTGGGGGTGATGCCTTTGCCTACGCAGAACCGCGTCGCCCATTGCGCCGGTACAGGCCACAGCCATTTGGTCACCAGATCGGTGACCCCCTTGTAGGACCCCGAGAAGAGGCGTTTTTCGAGACTTCGCCGATTCTCGGCGGTAATGGGCAGCACGTAGGGAGGGTCGATCTTGCGCAGCTTTTTCAGATACGTGGTGCCCAGGGTCTGCGGAGTTTCGAACTTCAGGGCGGACAACCGCTCCCTGCTGCCGCCGCCGTTCAGAAAATCAAAAACATTCGGTGCGTCCTCGGCCGCGACATGCGCGGCGACAGGCGTCTCCCCCTCTTCGCCGGGGATCTGAAGAAGGGTTCCTTGACTGCAGCTCAGACTCTGGATGAGCCGCTCGTCGTACAGGAAATCGCCGCGCAGCAGCAGGACCGAATCTCCGGCGGGAGCCGCTGACGGGGCGTCGAGCAGGCTGTCGATATCAAATTTCTTCAGGGTGCGCTGCAGGCGCTGGCGACTTGAGAGACCCCACAGCGAGACCGGAGCCTCAGCAAAGATATAGGCATGGATGGTCATGGCAAGACTTTCAGTAGGTTTGTTGAACAGGGCTACAAAGGTGAAACCTGAGACGGAAAATAGCAAGACAGTACTTTATGATATCCAGATGTCGCCTGTAAAGACGAATCATGCCGGAGAGCGGAAAATGAGGATGCTCGCCATCAATCCCCGCGCCGTCTTCGACTACCTGCGGATGACAGATAACACAGGGTACAGGCGCTCGGCCGATGGATGCAATTAGAACAAATTCGCTTTGGGAACGCCATGCCTGCCGCTTTCGCAGCAGAAGGGATCATGGTATAAAGGGCATGCGCCTGATGCTGCACTTCGGTCGTGTTTATCCAAAGCACACGTCGACAATGCTGATGGCTTTGTTACTGGCCGGTCTGGTCCAGGCGGCTGACCGGATCTATCGTCTGCACAACGGTACCGTGGTTTCCACTCAGACCAAAGCGCCGCAGGCGAAAAGTAGAAGGGAAGAAGCGTGAAGCGGATTTTTCTGACCATCATCCTTATCCTGGCTTTCACGGCGGCCGGCCGAAGCGCCGGGGCCGAGTTCGCGACCGTTGACGCCCTGCTGTCCGGGGGTGAGCCGCAGGCGGCTCTGGAGCGGCTGCAGGCGCTGGAAACGTCGGCCGCGTTGAAGGACGAAGTCCTCTGGCGAAAGGCGCGCGCGCATTACGAACTCGCCCGGATCAGTCGGGAGAATAAGGGCCGGTCGGCTCACCTGCGCGATGCCGAAGATTTCGCAAGGCAGGCCATCGCCGCCGCTCCGCAGAGCGATGAGGGGTACAAGTGGCTGGCCATCGCCCTGGGCGCTCGGGCGGAGCATGTCGACGTCAGGACGCAGATTGAGCTCTCGCGCCGGATCAGGGAAAACATCGAAAAAGCCCTCGCCCTCGATCCGGACGATGATATCTCCCTGCTGGTTCTCAGCCGCTGGCATTACAAGGTCGCGTCGCTGGGGTTCTGGGCGAAGTCATTCGTCAGGCTGGTCTATGGCGGGCTTCCCGAGGCCTCCTTCGAAAGGGCACAGAATCTGCTGTGGCAGGCCATCGCGCAAAAAGACCGCATCGCCCACCGCTACAGCCTGGCCAAGGTCTACCACCGCATGGGGGAGCGCGAAGCCGCCCTCGAACAGCTTCGCCTGGCCCTGACGCTGCCGGTCACCTTCCCGGAGGAGGTCGAGGACCTTGAAAAAGCCCGCCGAAAGCTGGAACGCTGGCAGTAAGGAAAAGGAAGGGAGGTCCTGTTCTTGTGGCTCTGTTCTTGTGTGCGAGTGACTCGGAAGCTAACGTGAAGGTGTATCCTTCAAACCCAATTGTCAATCATTGTCAATGATTATCACCATGCCCAAGACGCGTATTTTCGGACGAGTGCCCGACTCGCCTTCTAC